>NZ_LR607204.1:0-62476 GCF_902162175.1 Bartonella saheliensis | reverse complement strand
TGATTAAAAGCTGGATATCCGCAAGACCGATACATCTTCCAACATAAGGATCTGTAACCGCTGCTATGGAGCCCTTTTTTATATGCCTAACCCCATCAACAATAATATCATGAATTGAAAAACAGTACCCACTCCCCAAAAGCGTTTCTGGATTTTTCTCTGGAGATCCTTTTGTTTTTTTAGGTGTTAAAGCGCGTAAATTTTTAATTCTTTCTAATCGCTGCTTCTCAGAATACCCACGAGAAAAAGTATCTGTTGGAGAATGAAAAACAGCCGAGGACCGCGCGTAAACAGTAACGCCTCTAAACAAACCAAATAACACAACAATAGCTAGAAAAAGCCTTAAAAAACTCTCTTGGCGTAAAAAAAGAAAAAACACTAAAGAATTCCCCCGCTTTTGTCATTCATGAATCTTTGCTAAAAAAGCACCTCATGAACTTTTTAACAATACCACTCAAATTGTCCTATAACGATTTCTAACAATGGAACATATCTATGCATCCAAATAAAAATGCGTTAAAATTCTGATTTTAATTGCTGAAGATGTCTCCCCCATAGCTATATCCAGGAGCTTCTAATCAAAACTGTTTAACAAGTCAATCTTTAATACCACAATATCCCCAATCAAGAAGCACATAGAACTCTTTCACGGAGTATTTAAGCAACCCTTCTCTAAAGAAATAATTTAAGTGACCTTATGAGTAAAAATTTGTCAGTTTATTCTAGACTCTATAGCATTTTCTTAATGAGATAAAATTAAAAACATTACTTTTCAATATATTAGTATTTTAATGATACAATCTTTATTAAAAATCAATCCATAAATACAATCAATAATATATATCAGTTATCTGTTAGTAAATTGAACTGACAAAAGTAATCATTTCAATAGTTATAAAATTCTTCAAAACCATCATTCTGAAGTTTTTAAATCACATACTTCATTTGTCTTGATTAACACATCAAGCGAATAGCAAATTTTACTACTTTGCTGATCTGATCTCTCTCATAAGCTGTTGATAAACATCTTTTAAAGCCCCCTTTGAAAAAAGTTATCAGCTTTTTTAGCACCTTATTTCCCATTTTTATCGTCATTCTTAAAGTGAATTAGAAAATGTATCAAAATATTTATTTTAACGTTTTAATATATTTTAAATACATATTATTACTAATTGTGTTTAACAGTTGGAATAAACAAACAATGGTAATATGTGGATGTGATATGTATAAAAAACTAAATTATCTTATTGATATTATTGGTATTATTATAATAATAACAGCTTTTATTTTTACATGTGCACTCTTATTAACGCCCGTGTAGATTGTGCATTTTTTACATTTTTCACTCGATATTCATTCAAAATGGATTTAATAAGCTTTATTTCGATTCTTTTGATAGGAATTAACCCTCTCATCCTAAAATAGACTTCTATTATAGTATACTGCAATCTATTAAGTCTAATCATGAACAAATCACTCTACACTCTCTGTTAGAAAATTATCGTCAATGAGCAAAATCACCCCGTGAGTTGGGAACGCTGTTTGAAAATATTGTAAAAGCTTATTTATCTGAAGCCCCTTTACAAAAACAAGAATACGAAAAGGTTCAAACTTATTTGGAATGGGCTAAGGAGCATGATGAAGATGGGCGTGGTATCGGTATTGATCTAGTGGCTACAATCCGTGATCAACGAGGCTATGCGACTATTCAATGTAAATGCTATAACACCTCTCTAAAGAATTGCTTCGCATCCTTTTCGTAAAAGCTGCTGAAGATTTTTGGAAATTTGTTATAGCATGGCGTCAACTGGGGCATTTGCATGTAAACTATGAAGATATGGAACCTTATCCAATAACCTTTTAAAAAGGCAATCCAAAACAGACTGATATCCCTAATCCCCACAAAAAATTACTACGTTACAGAAATGAAATTTGCTGGAAATAGTAAGGAAAAGGATAAATCCACTGTTTATAACAGCAACATCACAATAACAGATATCTCTCCTGAAGCTTATGAGTATCGTCAATGGCAAGTCTACTCTTGAAGGGGTTATGGGGCGCCAATGCGTTAAGACTGACAAAGTCTATTAAAAGGGATTTTGCTGACCTGTATAATGATCATTCTCTCTTTAGGTGTTTCATAAAAAGCAATAACTCACAATTATCTTATTTATCATTTATCTTATAAAATGATAAATAATGCAGTGGCTATATAGAAGATAACAGCTATAGAAAATTTATAAAAATAGTAAGCTTAAATATATTACAAAACTGCTTTTAACTTAGTTAACTTGTTCTTTCTTGTTCTCTAAAACAAAAATTGACAATATATTTATTAACTAGTTGTATAATATCAGCTAGGATATAGGATTTCATGAATCCCCCCTGCATGGTCCTTAATTCTTTTGCATAAAAACTCATAAAAATTACTTGTGTAATACTAAGGATTTCTAGATGAAAACTTAGGATAGAGCAGACACTCACCATCCTGAAACTGAGTATAATCAAAGTAAAAAGTTTTACCAAAATCAGTTCTACTCACAACAAGCTGTTTGGGGTTTGTAAAGCCATCTCTTCTATCGAAAAAATTTCGATAAACAATATCAGCAGCAGGAATACCAGCACAAATTTTATAAATACTGAAATATTTCTTCGCCTCTAATTTCTTCTCCTCCATAATTTTTTAAAAAACTCTTGTAAAAAGAGGTAAATTGTAAGTCCAGAGTATTCTCAGCAGTTTTAATCCGTACATCATCAGGAGTATTTTTTTCAGTACCAAAATTAATAACATGACTATACATATCAATATATTGCGCAACATCAGCTAAGGTATAAGTTTTCATAAATTTTTCTCCATGAATTATTATTTTTTAGATTTTATACCTTTATTCTTATAGATCTTCAGCGCGCTTCTTCCAGTATCTCTCCCTCACCATCTCAAATTTATCTCTGTTGATAGCTGATTGTGTTAAGATTGACCAATACTGCGTGGGAACAAAATAAATAACAAGAGCAGCAATATAAAAGGCATTAAGCCGGCTCTAAACCAAATATTTGTTGTGTCAAGTGCCTTGCTCAAACCTATAATAACACACTCATTCCCTGGTAGAATACCAACTCCCACCCCTGCATAAAGCCAAGAAATAATTCGCCTATTATGGCTATGCCGCACATAATAGAACCCAAAATCATCATTGCTGCACTCGCAACATCAGCAGCAAGATGGATCAAAACGACTAAGTAAAAGTTTGTTGTTAATGCTATAGAGATAATAAGTGCTCTCGTCACCATGGCTGCACCAGATAGCATATGAGATGCAAGAGATATTCCTAATTCTGCCAAACGTAAAGAATATACTCTCAGCCAAATAAACAACCATAGTTAGCTCTTGCTATATAAGAAGCTGATTAAAGGTAAACAGTCTCTCATCCAATATAATCAGCAATATTGATATATTCGGTATATAGAGAAATCGCTCTATCCTCATCTCCAAAACCATAATCACCATACAAAATACAGAGATTTTGAAAGAATTCAAATCTGGATGATCATTTTCACCTCATTACTTATTATTTCTTTAACTGATTATATTCCGCATCTGCGTCCCATCTCATCATAATAGCCTTTAGCTATAAGAATAAAAGTAGATTTCATTATCTATTTTAATAACTAGAACAACACACTTAGTGATCTATTGTTAATATCACCAGATTAACTCTACAATAACACATTGAATTAATATATATTTTTATGTTATATATTTTCACAGTTAAATTGAAAGCATATTGAGATATATCTTGCTTTTTATCTCGATATTTAAAAAGACTAATCTAAAAATTATAAACCGTGAATTTTACCTCTCATAAAATCATTTTCTTATTTGCCACAAAACTTAATAAACAACTCAAATGACCATTTTAGTAAAATTTTCTTCTTTTTAGATAATGAACAAAATTATTATTGAGGATGATGTTAAATTGAAAAGTTTGGTGCACCCGACAGAATTCGAATCTGTGACCTCTGCCTTCGGAGGGCAGCGCTCTATCCAGCTGAGCTACGGGTGCTTCACACCGATTATCAAAATCAGTTTTGATCTTTTAACTAATCATACGCTCAGCTTCAATGCTAAATTAGCATTCTAATAAAAAAATTACTTATTTGTAAATTAACTAACAACGCAATCTTCTTTCATTTTTTACAATGACACTATATCTTGAAATAGCTTTTCTTTGGGTTTTCAATACTCTTTATTATAAAAAGAGATTTTATTACAACTTCAAAACTCTCAAAAAATAAGTTACAAGATGAGTTATAAGTATCAGGATAATTCTTAAATGACTACATTACCAAGTCGCTTTCATTTTATTTCCGCAGAGACTAAGGAAGCTATCAAAGCTACCCAGAAATTAATTTCTATCTACGGTCATTCTTCTCTGGAAGAAACTGATATTGTTGTTGCAATCGGTGGTGATGGAACAATGTTACAAACCGTACGAGATGTTATGAACACTGGAAAACCTATTTACGGTATGAACCAAGGTTCTGTAGGATTTCTTATGAATGAATTTCATGAAAAAAAATTGCCCAATCGTATTGCTGTCGCCCACAAAAAAGAAATTCATCCCTTACGCATGATTGCAAAAGCTGAATATCAAGAATCTATCGAGGCACTTGCAATTAATGAAGTATCCCTTTTTCGGCAATCTTATCAAGCAGCAAAAATTCGCATCACCATTGATAACAACATACGCATGGAACAATTAAGTTGTGATGGTATCCTCGTCGCGACACCCGCAGGATCAACCGCCTATAATTTATCCGCACAAGGACCTATTCTCCCTCTTATGGCCCCTCTTATGGCTCTCACCCCTGTTAGCCCTTTTCGCCCAAGACGTTGGCATGGCGCATTGCTCCCTAATACAGTAACGGTGCGTTTTGATATGCTCGAACCTGATAAACGCCCTGTCAATGCTGCTGCGGATAATGTTGAGGTTAAATCTGTCCATTCAGTGACTATTTCAATGGCAACAGAAGTAACAGCTTCAATCCTTTTTGACTCAAGTCATTCATGGGATGAGCGTATTTTATCAGAACAATTTCGCTATTAATGATTGTATTATGCGTTTTATATGTATATGATTGTTATAGTTGGCTTTTTTGTGAAAGCATCTTAACACTCTTTAAGAATGAAAAATATTAGTTGTACATATCATTGAGAGTGCGAAGTTAAAAGTACAGAGCAATTGATAAAAGAAATGATACCATCTTTGAATAGTTTTGATGATTTAGGTCTTTCCACAAAGGTTATTAATGCTGTAAAGCTAGCAGGATATACAGTTCCAACGCCTATTCAAAGTGAAACAATTCCTCATGTCCTTCAAAGAAAAGATGTCTTAGGAATCGCTCAAACAGGAACGGGTAAAACCGCCTCTTTCGTATTGCCTATGCTCACTCTCCTTGAAAAAGGTCGTGCAAGAGCACGGATGCCCAGAACACTCATCCTAGAACCAACACGAGAAATCGCAGCTCAAGTTGAAGAAAATTTCGATAAATACGGAATAAATCACCGTTTAAATGTTGCTCTTTTGATTGGTGGTGTTTCTTTTGAACACCAAGATCGTAAACTTGAACGAGGAGCGGATGTTCTTATCGCAACACCAGGGCGACTTCTTGATCATTTCGAGCGGGGTAAATTACTCCTAATGGGTGTTGAAATCCTTGTTATTGATGAAGCTGATCGCATGTTAGATATGGGCTTTATCCCTGATATTGAACGTATCTGTAAACTAACCCCTTTCACACGTCAAACTTTGTTCTTTTCTGCTACAATGGCGCCAGAAATTACAAAGCTGACGAAACAATTTTTACATTCTCCTGTATCCGTTGAAGTTACAAAAGCCTCCTCAACAGCAACCACAATTACACAACGGCTTGTCAAATCTGGAAATAAATCATGGGATAAAAGAGCGGTTTTACGAGAGCTTATCCAAAATGAAGGTTCTAAACTTCAAAATGCTATTATTTTCTGTAATCGAAAGAGAGACATCTCTGAACTGTTTAGATCGCTCATCAAACATAACTTTAATGTAGGCGCACTTCATGGGGATATGGATCAATATTCACGCATGAATACTTTAGCTGATTTTAAAAATAATAAACTTACGCTTCTGGTTGCTTCTGATGTTGCAGCCCGTGGACTCGATATCCCTGCGGTAAGTCATGTGTTTAATTATGATGTTCCTACACATGCTGAAGACTATATCCATCGAATTGGTCGTACAGGGCGTGCAAATCGTCGTGGAAAAGCTTTTACAATCGTCACGAAAGATGATCAAAAATATATCAACGCTATTGAAGAAATAAGCAATGAAAAAATTGAATGGCTCAATGGAGATCTCTCGACTTTAATAACCGATGATCAAACAGAAGATATTGTTGTAAAGAAAAAACCTTCACAATCATCAAAGAAAACTGCTGCCAAAGACGCTCTCTCCCCCACACAAAAAACTGTAAAAGAGAATAAAATAGATTATATCAAAAATATGAAGCGTAAAGAAAATCCATCTGAGCAACAACACTCACGAAAAAATAAGAATTACGCTCCCCTTGGATTCGGTGATGATATTCCGGCATTCATGCTCATAAAAACGCGTAAATAGATTCGTACTTTACTCTCTCTAAGCGTACAATAAATAAAAAATGCTTTTAAGAAATTTTTCTTATTTTTTAGAGAGTCTTTCTATTACCTTTTCGCGCCCTAAAAGCTGCAAAAGCTTTCCCATTTCAGGTCCATGGTCCATGCCCGTAAGTGCTTGACGTAATGGCATAAATAAAGACTTCCCTTTCCGCCCCGTTTGTTCTTTTAATGCTCTCGTCCAAACTTGCCAACTTTCATCCTTCAACACACCTTCAGGTAAAAAATTGAGTGACTGCTGTACGAAAGCACGATCCTCTGGTGCCACGGTATCAAAACTCTTTTCATCATGAATAATTTTCCACCACAAGACAGCATCATTGACTTTATCAATATTACTTCTTACCGTATTCCAGAAATATTCCGCCTTTTCTCCTTCAATAGAAAGACTTTGAAGGCGCGTTTTGACGTCCTCATAACTTAGTTCATGAACAAGATGACTATTCAAAGTGTAAAGATCAGTAATATCAAATTTTGCAACCGATTTTGATGTATTTTGTAAATTAAAATGTTCTAAAAGCGCTACTTGATGGGGATAGGGATGCACATTTTGCGATGTCCCAATCAAAACAGCAAGACACTGAACAGCTATCGATTCAAATCCTTCTTCCCGTAGAGAACGAATAGAAAGATCATTGTTACGTTTTGAAAATCCTTTTCCTAAGACTGTCGCCAATAAATTGAAATGACCAAAAACCGGTAATTCTGCACCCAGAGCTTTAAAAAGAGCAATCTGAGCGCCTGTATTTGTAACATGATCATCTCCACGAATAATATGTGTAATGGCCATATCTACATCATCCACAACAGAGGGTAATGTATAAAGATAGGTTCCATCTTCACGAATAAGAACAGGATCTGAAAGAGAAGCCAAATCTATCGTCTGCTTTCCCTTTACGGCATCATTCCAGCAAACTTCTGTTCGCTTTGTTTGTAAAGGATTATTTTCAAAATTAGGAAGAAGAAAACGCCAATGGGGTTTACGACCTTGCGATTCAAAACTTTTTTTCTCTTCTGCTGTCAACTTCAATGCAAAACGATCATAAATAGGAGGCAATTTACGAGAAAGCTGAATTTTACGACGTCGCTCTAATTCTTCCGCTGTTTCATAACAAGGATAAAGCAAACCACGTTGTTTGAGAATTTCCGCCACTTCATTATATCGATTAAATCGCTTAGATTGATAATAAATTGCATCAGGTTGAATTCCAAGCCATTCAAGGTCAACAGCAATAGCATCAATATATTCCTGTTTAGAACGTTCAATATCTGTGTCATCATAACGCAAAATAAACTTTCCTTTATGGGCCCGCGCATAAAGCCAATTGAAAAGCGCACTACGAATATTACCAATATGAATATAACCTGTTGGAGAGGGAGCAAAACGAACTTTAACCATAAAAAATACTCAATTTTTATCGCGAAAATGATTGACAATAGGATAACGACGATCGCGTCCGAAATTCTTGTAACTAATTTTTACACCGGGTGCAGATTGTCGCCTTTTATATTCAGCACCATAAAGAAGCTGTTCAATTTTCTCAACAGTTTCTCGTATATGCCCGCGTTGAACAATATCACAAATACTCATGTCATTTTCTACAAGAGATTGCAAAATATCATCTAGAATAGGATAAGGGGGGAGAGAATCTTCATCTTTTTGATTTTCCCGCAATTCTGCAGAAGGCGCTTTTTCTATAATATTGGGTGGAATGACAATTCCTTCTGGTCCCTTAAAATGATGCAAATAATTTTTATTGCGCCACTCAGCTAATGCATAAACCTGCATTTTATAAATATCTTTAAGAGGATTAAATCCGCCATTCATATCACCATATAATGTTGCATATCCCACAGCCATTTCTGACTTATTGCCTGTCGTTACCACCATTGAGCCGAATTTATTTGAAAGAGCCATTAAAAGTGTACCGCGTATACGACTTTGAAGATTTTCTTCTGTTACATCAGAGGGGAAGCCTAAAAAAAGAGGCGATAGTATATTCAAAAAAGCCTCAACAGCTTGCTCAATCGGTATGATTTCATAGTGACATCCCAAAAGATCGGCACATTCTTTGGCATCGTTTAATGATTCTTGCGAAGTATAATGATAGGGCATCATAAGGGTGCGAACCTTCTCAGCACCAAGAGCATCCACCGCCATTGCCGTACATAGTGCTGAATCAATTCCTCCTGAAAGACCAAGAATAACATCCTTAAAACCGTTTTTATTAACGTAATCTTTCAAACCTAAAATACAAGCTTGATAATCAGCGGCTAATCCATTGAAAAGACTTTCATTAGGCCCTGAAACACAGTGCCATCCGCTCGTTGTTCGTTGCCAATGGCTCAAAGCAAGATGGCTGTCAAAGTGTTTCATTTGAAACACCTTTTTACCTTGTCCATTCAAAGCAAAAGATCCCCCATCAAAAACCAGTTCATCTTGACCACCAACTTGATTAGCATAGATAATTGGCACTCCAGATTGAAGTGCGTGCGTATGAACAACGTCTATACGTTTTAAGGTTTTATTACGATAGTAGGGAGATCCATTAAGGACCAAAATCAACTCAGCTCCTTTATCTTTAAGCTCTGCACTAAGAGAGAAATCATTCCAAATATCTTCACAAATCACTACTCCTAACTTTATCCCATGATAAACAATAGGCTCAGGACGTGATCCGGAAGAAAATAGACGCTTTTCATCAAACTCAGCATAATTAGGTAAATCAAACTTAAAGCTTTCTGCAATAACTCGCCCTTCATCAAGAAGCATAACGCCGTTGTAAATATTGCTATTACGTCTTAATGGAAGACCAATGACAATTCCTGGTCCGCCTACGGTTATTTTTGCTAATTTCCCAACAGCCTCTTCACACGTTTTTGTAAAAGCAGGCTTTAAAATAAGATCTTCCGGTGGATAAGCACTTATAAAAAGCTCTGTGAATAGAACAAGATCAGCCCCCTCTTCTTTAGCCTTTTGATGCGCCATGACAGCTAAAGAAAAATTCCTCCCAATATCACCAACAATAGGATTTAATTGAGCAACTGCTATCCGAAAGTCATCTTTCATAAGTCTTTATATCGCTTCATCAGTTTGGTAACTACAACTTTATTCTTCACCATCAGAAATATTATTTTTTAAAATTCTTTTCGTCCATAACAATCTAAAATAAAAATGTCAGACAAATTTTTACCTACCTACCAGCAGAAAGTGCTAACGGATCAGTTGTACGATTTTTTTTAAGGAGTTCAGCAACAAGAAAAGCTAATTCTAACGCTTGATCTGCATTTAATCGTGGATCACATTGCGTATGATAACGATCAGATAAATCATCTACAGAAATAGCATGTGCCCCACCTGTACATTCCGTTACATCACGACCTGTCATCTCAATATGAATACCACCTGGATAGGTTCCCTCTGCACGATGCACTGCAAAAAAATTCTCTACTTCTTTTAAAACATAATCAAAGGGGCGCGTCTTATAACCATTGGCAGTAATTGTATTGCCATGCATTGGATCACATGACCATATCACCTCACGTTTCTCACGCTCAACGGCACGGATGAGTTTAGGAAGATAACTCTCAACCTTATCATAACCAAAACGCGTAATAAGAGTAAGCCGCCCTGGTTCGTTTTCAGGATTTAAAATATCAATTAATTTTAAAAGCTCATCAGACTCCATGGAAGGACCACACTTTAATCCTATAGGATTTTTAATACCCCGACAATATTCAACATGAGCATGATCAATTTGACGTGTGCGGTCACCAATCCATAACATATGGCCAGATGTTGCGTACCAATTTCCTGAAGTTGAATCAATCCGAGTCAAAGCCTCTTCATAACCAAGCAAAAGTGCTTCATGGCTAGTATAAAAGGATGTTTCACGCAATGAAGAATGCGTTTTGGATGTAATCCCTATGGAACGCATAAAATCAATTGCTTCAGAAATACGCTCTGCCAATAATTCATAACGTTCCCCCTGTGGACTGTTAGAAACGAAACTCAACATCCATGTGTGAACATTTTCTAAATTAGCATACCCCCCTTGTGAAAAAGCACGCAACAAGTTAAGTGTTGCCGCAGATTGGCGATAAGCCATAGACATCCGTTGCGGATCTGGAATACGAGAATTGGCTCCAAACTCAATGCCATTGATAATATCCCCCCGATAAGAAGGAAGCTCCACTCCCTCTTTGCTTTCAATATCAGAAGAGCGGGGTTTTGCAAATTGACCAGCAATACGACCAATTTTAACAACGGGCTTAGAATTTCCAAAGGTTAAAACAATCGCCATTTGCAAAAATACACGAAAAAAATCACGGATATTATCAGCTTCATGTTCTGCAAAACTTTCAGCACAATCACCACCTTGCAATAAAAAAGCCTGCCCCCTTGCAACAGCTGCTAATTCATTTTTTAGATCACGTGCTTCACCGGCAAAAACCAAAGGAGGATATCTTCTCAGCCTTTGTTCGACATCTTCTAACATAGACTTATCCGGATAAGTTGGAACTTGTTTAATTGGCCTTTTCCTCCAAGAGTCAGGCGCCCATTCTTTTATCATTACACTCTCTCTAAAAAATTAAGCTTCCAGCTTAGCATATCAAAAACTTTTTATCACACTATGGGGTATTGTTTAATTTTCTATTTTCTTCCCATTTTCATATAGATAACTTGGTTTATACATCGTTACTAATTCTTCTGCCATCGTTGGATGCACCGCCATCGTTTCATCAAAAATATCCTTTGTCAGCTTACCCTTGAGAGATATTCCCATAAGTTGTGCCATCTCACCAGCATTTTCTCCTAAAATATGAGCGCCTACAACAATACGGCTTTCACCATCAACAATGAGCTTCATAAACATTTTTTCTGAACTACCGGAAAGAACATTACGCATAGGACGAAAAACTGTCCGATAAATTTCAAGACGCTTATAATGCTGTATCGCCTCTTCTTCTGAAAGACCTACCGTTCCAATCTCAGGCTGTGAAAAAACCGCTGTTGTAATTAAGTCATAATTAGGTTTTGTGGGAATATTTTCAAATGCTGTCTTAACGAAACACATTGCATCATGTATCGCAACAGGTGTTAATTGAATATGACCCGTTACATCCCCTACAGCCCCAATATGGGGGATATTTGTCGTCATTTTCTCATCAACAATAACACCACCAGATGCATTAACTTCTATACCTGCCCTTTCAAGTCCTAATCCCACTGTATTGGGCATACGCCCCGTGGCTAACATAACTTGATCCGCGTTGATCGTTTGCCCATTTGATAAAAGAATATTATAACTATTTTCTGCCGCCTGTACTTTAGAAACTGTCACTTTATAGAGAATAGAAATCCCTTTTTCAATCATTGCATCATTGAGCAATTGCCGCAAATCGTGATCAAAACCACGAAGAATTAAATCACCACGATGAAGGAGTGTCGTCTTTACACCTAACCCATGAAAAATATTAGCAAATTCAACACCAATATACCCTCCACCAACAATGACTATTGATTTTGGAAGTTCATCAAGATCAAAAATCTCATTAGACGTTAAGCAAAAATCAGCGCCTTCTATAGTCATATTTGGGGCAACTTTTGCCCCCGTTGCAATCAAAATTTTTTCCGCAGTTACCCGCTCACCCGTAGCAGAAAGCTCTAATGTGTGATCATCAATAAAAGTAGCACGACTTTCATAAATATGCACATTGTTATTTTCTAATCCCTGACGATATAGCCCTTCTAATCTTGATATTTCTTTATTCTTAGCTGCAACCAACTTTTCCCAGCTAAAAATTGGATCCGCATATTTCCATCCAAAACCAGTGCTTTTCTTAAATTCGTTTGCATATTGTGAAGCATAAACATAAAGCTTTTTGGGAACACAACCACGAATAACACAAGTTCCCCCTATACGATATTCTTCTGCTATAGCGACACGCTTACCAAGACCTCCAGCAAGCCTTGCTGCACGCACCCCACCAGAACCACTTCCAATAACAAATAAATCAAAATCAAAAGAGCCCACAAACTATTCCTTCTCATATATTTACAACGATAAGTATTTACGACGATAGGCTAAGGTTATTTATTGTTAAATGAAAGTCTTTTTTCTTTAAAAAAATATTTTTCTATGAACCAATAGTCTAAAAGAGTAGACTCTTAATAAAATATTAAAAACGGCGAAAAAACGCCGCTTTTAAAAAACAAGAAATCTCTGATTTCTATCATGATATCAATCAAGTTATTTTTTATTTTCTGGAGCTTCTGACTTTATAGGCATCGTAGAATTATTTAAGTTAAGTGTTTCAGACATTTCTTTTTTCACATTTTCTACAAGATCCTGCATAAGAGCAGAACGCCATACATCAAATGCAGAATAGGAATCACGTGCAATATTGGGAACTTCTGTCAAAAACTTTTTACCGGTATCAGAATTATAAAATGCTGTGATTGCATCAAGCTCTTTTTGCGTAAAATATTTTGCATACACATGAGCAATCTCTTTTTCTAGATCAGAGCGCCTTTTAATTAAAGCAAGCGCCTGCTTATCAACGATATCAGAAATAGCTGTTGCCAAATTCGGATCATCACTGATCAATTCATTTTTGAAATCATGAACTGCATTTGGTAAAAAACTATCAAATTGATCCGTTGCATGGATGGCCCTAATCGCCTTTCGGGCTGAATCTAAATGTTGATCACTCACACCCTGTGCATAAGCCATTCCAATATTCACAAAAAAAACAGCAATTGCAACAAAATACACAAAAAAACGCTGAAAAGAAAATATTATTCTCATTTAATGATTACCCCAATCGCTAATTATAATTTAAATTCGTTACTCTACCCAAAATCTTTTTTATTGTGCTAACATATCAGCATGTAAATGTCTTTTCTAAAAATCAAATGGTTCTAAAATTTTTATTTGACCATCAGCCATAGCGACAATTGCACGTGAAGCCAGCCCCAAAAAAAGACCATGCTCAACAACACCAGGAATGGAAAGAAGCGCATCCGATAATAATTTTGGCTGCAAAATGCATCCCCAAAATGCATCAAGAATAAAATGACCACCATCTGTTTTAAAAGGATTCTTTCCATTCATTCGCAATGCAATTTCTCCAGAAAGTCCTAAATCATCAGCGACTTTTTCGATGGCTTTGCGTGTTGTATGGATACCAAATGGATTCACTTCAATCGGTAGTGCAAAAGTACCAAGTCTTTTGACCACCTTTGTTTCATCAGCAATAACAAGCATTGTACGAGATGCCGATGCAACAATTTTTTCATATAACAATGCCCCCCCACCCCCTTTAATGAGCATCATTTCAGGACCAATTTCATCTGCTCCATCAATATCAAGATCCAGTTCAGGGATCTGTTCTAAAGTGCGAACAGGTACTCCAAATTTATGACAGAGTTGTTCAGAATATCGTGAAGTCGCAACACCGGTCACCCGCAGCCCCTCCGCAACACGCTCACCAAGAAGACGAATAAATTCATTAACAGTTGAACCAGATCCGATCCCAAGCCGCATATCATCTTCAATAAATTCAAGCGCTTTAACAGCTGCCCTTTTTTTTAACTGCTGAACATCCATGAATGATTTTACCTTATTATCCGCAAACAACATTTATCACCAATATTACTACCAATAATAATGATAATAAAAGGCAGCCTCTTTATTCACTCTATCTAAATTTAACCACTATCTTTTTCTTGAAAAGATGTTACTCGTTATAGAAATATATGATAAGAATAAAATAGGATAATCAACAATTATCTTTTTATTTCCTCGAGAAAATTAGAGGCTTTTCCTCATTCACAATGAAATTGATAAGCAGATCAATTAAAAAAACGTAATCATGTATCAGAAATATCTTCTGTTGTTTTTTGTTTTGTTAATTGTCCAGATATGAAAAAATGCGCAAATTATATATTTTTTTGTGAATACTTTCTGTGCATATTCCAGGGTCTATAAAAACCTAGAGAAGACCAAATAATATTCCCACCTTTACTTATCATAACGCTTCCTCTTAATAACAATTGCTGGGGAGTAAATATTATTTTTGCCTTCTTATGACATGTTGGATTATGCATTACAAATGTCTGAATAAGAATATCTGCCTCTATACAGTGATCTATTCTTTCACGTAAAATGATGACTTTTAATCCATCCTCTAATAAGGATCTACATACATAATGATCACAAATAAATTGTTCCTGAAACGAAGGACCATACTTTGTTGGTTTAATCGTTTCGTTCAAACGAAATGACTTTTTCCAGATAGCTGTTGTGAACTTAGAATGATGATAACGATCAATATATAATTTTTTATCATGAATAACACCCACGAGACGCATATTATCTGCTATAATCAATTGTACAGGTGAATGCATTATACAAATAGAAATACCAGCCAAGATAAAAAGACTAAAAAAGAGCCTGATAGGTGTTTTGAAAAAAGTTAATCCTACCAAGCCTATACTCAATAAAACTAATGCAGATAATGGTATAAAACCAGGATTCAAATCAGGAGAAATAGCTTTGATAGCGTGTGCAATCTTTATCACAAGATTAACACCAAACCCCATAATTTGAAGAGGAAGCCATTCGAATCCTCCTAACATTGCAAGAACTGCGATTAATCCAAAAGGGATAACTAAAATTGAGATGATAGGCAAAGCAAAAGCATTACTGATAATGCTTAAAGATGCCATATTAGAAAAATGATAAGCAGCATAAATTCCACTTGCACTTCCTGCTACAAATGAAGACGCACATGTTGAACATATTGATAAAAAAGAAAAATTTATCACTCTTTCTCCAACATAAGAGGAGGTTGTTTTTCTTGTACGAAAAAGTGACCTTCTACTCCACCAATCAAAAAAAGCAATCAAAGCAGCCGTCGCAGAAAAAGACATTTGAAAGCTGGGGCCTAATATCTCATGGGGCCTAATCGCTAGAGTTATCAACCCCGCAATAGAAAAATTACGCATTGTTATAGCAGAGCGATTACATAATATAGCAACCAACATAACAGCAATCATCACAAAACTTCTTTGTGCTGATATTGCTAAACCCGATAAGAGCAAATAAAAAGCCGTTATCATAAATGCAACGATAGCAGCAAATTTTTTACTGGAATAATAGGAAGAAAAAATTGGAAAAAATGCTAAAAAACTACGGATGCTCAAAAGAACTAGGCCGCTCAACAAAGCCATATGTAAACCTGATATAGATAAAATATGTGCTAATCCAGCCGTACGCAGTGCCTCGTTTGTCTCATTTGAAATACCAGCACGCTGTCCTGTTATGAGAGCTGCCGCAACACTTCCCTTTTCTCCTTCGAGGGCTAGACGGATTCTTTGTGTCATCTTCATGCGTAAATTTTCAATTTTCTGTAGCATGATAGAAAATATTCCATCAGGCTGCGAAACGGATATTTTTGTTGGTTTTCCTAAATAAACGCCTTGCGCCCCAATCCCTTTAAAGTAATTATGAAAACTAAAATCGTAGCCTCCTGGACGCACCGCTCCAGAGAATGCGCGAATCTTAACTCTCCCATACAGACCATCACCAATTGCTAATCCAGATGGCAAATATCTTGCTGACACACGAACACGATGAAGACTATGGTGTAATATGGGCTTTTCTGTACTCACAACATCCAAAACTAAGCGAAATCCCCTTTTGGGAACTGACTCAACAGAAATAATTCTTCCCGTCAATGTGGTGATAATATCACTGCTTAACATGGGTGTTGCAATACGCCACGTTTCTATTTTTGCTGCCAAAGCCCCCAATACGATACAAAATAAAAATCCCACGAGAATCCATATTTTCCGGTAAAAACGTGCAATATAGAATATTCCCCCAAAGATGCTAACCAATACCCCCAATTGTCCCCAACTTGGCTCCAGTTCTAAATGAAAATAAAAAATGATTCCTAAAGAAAAAAAGACTAAAATCAGTGAAAAAAGAATACCAAAAGAAACTTCTTTCTCGATACAATCCACTAACCATTTTCTAATAACGATGATTGTTTTTTTTAAGAGCGTTAATAAAAAAAGTTTTTGTTGGTTATAACTGCCATTCTTTGCATCATCATAGCGAGAAAAAACATCCTGCCCTATTTGACATGCATTTTTTCTTTCTATAACAGATTTTGCAAATAAACCCTCTTTAACTTTATTTTGATTAAACATCCGCTCCCCACTTTAACTCGCAATGTGGCTATTGCACACCCCGTCACCTATGCTAACATAACCTTTCTATAAAGTTCCATAAGTAATATCTCAATTTAAAGGAAAATATTCGTGTCTGTTATTACTCGTTTTGCCCCCTCTCCCACAGGATTCCTTCATATTGGTGGTGCTCGTACTGCTCTTTTTAATTGGCTTTATGCAAAACATACCGGTGGAAAAATGCTTCTACGCATTGAAGATACAGATCGAGAACGCTCAACAGAAGCAGCTGTAAAAGCCATTATAGATGGCTTGCACTGGATGGGACTTAGTTATGATGGTCCCCCTATTTCGCAATTCGAACGTGCAGAACGTCACCGCCAAGTTGCCGAACAGTTGGTCAAAAATGGCAAAGCATATTATTGTTATGCCTCGCCTGAAGAGTTAGCTGAAATGCGTGAAAAAGCCCGTGCAGAAGGACGCCCCCCTCGTTATGATGGACGTTGGCGTAATCGAGATATTTCTGAAGCGCCGCAAGGTGTTAAACCTGTTATTCGCATCAAAGCCCCTGAAGAAGGAGAAACAGTTGTACACGACCGTGTTCAAGGTGATGTTTATTTCCCTAATAAAGATTTAGATGACTTTATTATTTTGCGTTCTGATGGTTCGCCTACCTATATGCACGCTGTTGTTGTTGATGATCACGATATGGGTGTCACACATATTATACGGGGTGATGATCATCTAACCAATGCAGCCCGACAAACGATCATCTTTAAAGCTATGGGATGGGATATTCCTGTTATGGCTCATATTCCTCTTATCCATGGTGAAAATGGTGCAAAATTATCAAAGAGGCATGGTGCACTGGGTGTTGATGCTTATAAAACAATGGGATACCTTCCTGCTGCTTTGCGCAACTATCTTGTCCGTTTAGGGTGGAGCCATGGTGATGACGAACTTATGTCACTTAAAGATATGATTTCTTGGTTTGATATTGAAGATATTAACAAAGGTGCTGCTCGTTTTGATCTCAAAAAGCTCGATTCTATCAACGGATATTATATGCGCATGAGTAATGATCAAGAGCTTTTTGATGCCGCTCTTGACATTCTACCAGAAACTGATGGAGGAGCACAAATTATTGAAAGACTTGATGAACAACGTCGTGCTCAATTTTTAAAAGCAATCCCACATTTGAAAGAGCGTTCAAAAACACTGTGTGAACTGATTGAAAATGCCTCCTTCATTTTTACGCAGAGACCCCTACAGCTTAACGAAAAAGCACAAATGCTTTTAGATAAAAATGGACGAGCCATTTTAAACGATCTTTATCTTGCCTTAAAAGCTTGTCCCTCTTGGGATACAAAAACCCTCGATGAAACTCTTCGTTCTTATATCCAAACACAGAATCTCAAATTTGGATCTATTGCTCAACCCCTTCGTGCAGCACTTACAGGATCTACCACATCGCCAGGTGTTTTGGATATCCTGACTTTACTGGGACGCGATGAATCTCTTGATCGCATTAATGACCAACTTATCACAACAATAAATTCATGATGTATAGTAGGTATATCTTCTCCAATGAGTATCTCATGTAGATACTTCAACGTAATTTAAAAAGAGTTTTTTTATCTTATATCATTGAAATACAGTTTTTATTGAGTAATAATGATCCATAAGGAAACATTTTTAGATTGCATGTCCTCATTTTTAGAGGCAATCTACCCTCAATACAAGTAAGAAAAGCTTCAGTTATTATAATATCTCACACTCTCATGAAGCAGAGTCTTAATTTTTAGAAGAGAAGGATCTGAAAGGAATACCGAATGTCTGAGAATAACGCACATATTATTGTGAACGATAAAAAAGTAGAGCTTCCCCTGCGTAAAGGCACGAGTGGACCCGAAGTCATTGAAATCGCTTCTCTCTACAAAAAAACCAATATTTTTACCTATGATCCTGGTTTTACTTCAACAGCTTCTTGTGAATCAAAAATTACTTATATTGATGGCGATAAAGGAATATTGCTTTATCGTGGATATCCTATCGACCAATTAGCTGAAAAAGGTGACTTTCTCGAAAGTTGTTATCTTCTCCTTTATGGGGAGCTCCCAACACAGCAAGAAAAAAATGACTTTGATCGATGTATCATGCAGCATACAATGGTCCACGAACAATTTTCACGCTTCTTCCACGGCTTTCGTCGTGACTCTCATCCTATGGCTGTCATGGTTGCCTGCCTTGGCGCTATGTCTGCTTTCTATCACGACTCTATTGATATTACAGATCCTCACCAAAGAATGATTGCTTCTGTTCGTCTTATCTCAAAAGTTCCAACACTTGCTGCTATGGCTTATAAATATAGTATTGGACAAGCATTTGTTTATCCACGCAATGATCTTAGTTATGCTGCAAATTTCCTCCGTATGTGCTTTGCTGTTCCTTGTGAAGAATATAACACAAACCCTGTACTTTCTCGGGCGATGGATAAAATCTTTATCCTTCATGCCGATCATGAACAAAATGCTTCTACATCTACGGTACGTCTTGCTGGGTCATCAGGTGCTAATCCGTTTGCTTGTATTGCAGCAGGTGTTGCATGCCTTTGGGGACCAGCACATGGTGGTGCCAATGAAGCATGTCTAAAAATGCTCCAGGAAATAGGTTCTATTAAAAGAATTCCTGAATTTATTGCGCGTGCAAAAGATAAAAATGATCCTTTCCGCCTTATGGGCTTTGGACACCGCGTCTATAAAAATTATGACCCACGTGCAAAAATCATGCAAAAAACTTGTCATGAAGTTTTAAAAGAGCTCAATATTCAAGACGATCCACTTCTTGATATTGCAATAGAACTGGAAAAAATTGCTTTAAGTGATGAATATTTTATTGAGAAAAAGCTTTATCCCAATGTTGATTTTTATTCAGGTATTACATTAAAAGCTTTAGGCTTTCCAACCGAAATGTTTACTGTTCTTTTTGCATTAGCACGCAGTGTCGGGTGGGTGGCACAATGGAAAGAAATGATTGAAGATCCTGCACAAAAAATTGGTCGACCTCGACAACTCTATACAGGCTATGCTATGCGTGACTATGTTCCTATAGATAAACGTGTTAATTAAAGAAATAAATCAATAAAGCTTCAGTAAACTGAAGCTTTATTATATTATAAATGAGTAAAAATTACCCTTTAAAGTTTTTTACAATGATGATTAATTGATTTTAAATGAAATTATTACAATTCACCTCATCATTAACAATAGCTTTCCTTCTTTCCCCGTGTTTCTCCCTCATACTTGTTGATCAAATAAATCATTTTTTTGACTGTGATCCAGTGTAATAATAGTAACAAAATGGGGACAGGTAAATTTTTACATTGCCCTAGAAAAGCTTACAGATTATAAGGGGCCCTCATGGTTTCGTATTTGTCAGCTTATTGAATAGGAGAACATTATGAAGTTATTAATAAGAGCTCTTATAATAAGCGCAACACTCTTTACCCTACCAGCTAATTCTCAAACTTTAAAAATTGCAAGTGATGCTTCTTATCCCCCTTTTAGTTATATTGACTCAAATAATGAGCTTAAAGGGTTTGATATTGATATATCTTATGCTCTTTGTGAAAAAATGAATATTGAATGTACCATTGTCACGCAAGATTTCGAGGGGATGATTCCTGGTCTTTTGGCAAAAAAATACGATGCGATTGTTTCTTCCCTTTCTCCTACAAAAGAACGCTTACAAAAAGTTGATTTTACAGATCCTTACTACAACACAGTACTGGCAGTTATTGTTACCAAGGATTCAGAAATTAAAGAAATCTCGGCACAAGCCTTTAGAGGTAAAAATCTTGGTGTACAATCAAATACAACACAATCTGCTTATGTAGAAGACCACTATGCTTCTGAAGGTGTGAATATCAAACTTTACCCTTCTACAATAGAAGTGAATCGTGACCTTTTAAGCCATCGGCTTGATATCATCATCTTTGATAAAGTAAAGGCATTAAATTGGCTTGAAAATGAAGGAAAGGATTGCTGTAAGCTTCTAGGAACTTTAGAAGAAACAAAATTTCCTGTCGCAATTGCAATCCGTCAACATAATAATGATCTTAAAAATAGCTTTAATAAAGCAATACAAGAAATTCATGCTGATGGAACCTATGAAAAAATTATGAGAAAATATTTTACATTTGATCTCAATTAAATATCACGATGGATTAAAATTAATTTCTTTAAGAAAGTTTTTTAACTCTTTGTTGAACGTGCAAGTATAATTAGAAATTCAGTGTTTTGAAAAGGTTTGGATTTATCAAAGATAATAATTCTCTAATTATTTCTCGATTGTTGAACATTTACGGCATCTAATGATAACAATGAGATTTTATTTTTATCTTATTAAAATCTAAATTTTTTATGTTAAAATTAGATAGTCTTATTTAAAAAAACAATCTCCAATCTTTATTGCTCTTGCAATGATGAAAATTAATTGTTTCAGGAAAGTTAAGCTATTATACAAGCAATAAGATATTTATTCTTCTTTCAATCAATAAAAAAGATAATTTTTTGGTAATAATGTCTAGTATCATAATCTAAAATAAATACTGATAAATTTTTGCATTGCTCTCGAAAAACTTACAGATTATAAAAACGTGATAACTTCATATTTTTCCGCTTATCCAATAGGAGAATATCATGAAACTATTAGCAGGAGCTCTTATAATAAGCGCTGCGCTATTTACCTCATTGGCTGATGCGAAAACATTAAAAATTGCCAGTGAAGGCACTTATCCTCCCTTTAGTTATATTGACTCAAATAATGAGCTTAAAGGATTTGATATTGATATATCTTATGCCCTTTGTAAAAAAATGAATGTTGAATGTACCATTGTCACGCAAGATTTTGAGGGAATGATCCCTGGACTTATTGCAAAAAAATATGATGCTATTGTTGCTTCTCTTTCTCATACACAAGAGCGTTTACAGAAAATTGACTTTACAGATCCTTACTATGATACCGCACTGGCTATCATTGTTACCAAAGCTTCAGGAATTAAAGATATTTCGGCACAAAGCTTTAGAGGCAAAAATCTTGGTGTGCAATCGAATACAACACAAGCTGTTTATGCGGAAGATCATTATGCCTCTGAAGAGGTAAAAATCAAACTCTATCCTTCTACAATAGAAGTGAATCGTGACCTTTTAAATCATCGACTTGATCTGATTATTGTTGATAAATTACAAGCATTAAATTGGCTTAAAAATGAAGGAAAAGATTGCTGTCTCCTCCTAGGAACTTTGGAAGAAACTAAATTTCCTGTTGCAATTGCGCTGCGTCAAAATAATAATGATCTTAAAAATAAGTTCAATAAAGCAATAAAAGAAATCCGTTTGGATGGAACTTATGAGAAAATTATGAGAAAATATTTTACAAACGATGTTTATTAAATATCACTATGATCTTTAAATAAGACCTACTGTTTACTTCTAAGAAAATATCTAACTCTTTCATGAGGAACGTGAGAATGATTGAAAATTTAGCATTGCTATCATTTAGCAGTGGTGGATGGGGAACAGTTATACTTTCTAGCGCAGGAATGACACTGTCATTGGCGCTATGTTGCGGCTTTCTAGGACTGCCTCTAGGACTTCTAAATGCAGTGATGATTCGATCTAATATTAAAATGGCGAAAGTTATAGCACGTCTCTTTTCAACGGTATTTCGTGGGTTACCAGAGCTTTTAACCTTGTTTTTAGTGTACTACGGGTTACAAAGCCTTATTCAAAATATCTTTGACTATTTTAATCTTGAAGTCATGTTCAGTATTAATGCTTTTGTTGCTGGTGTTCTTGCTCTGAGTATGGTTCTTGCTGCTTTCTCTTGTGAAGTTTGGCTTGGAGCATTCAATATTTTTGATAAAGGACAATATGAGGCTGCTAAAGCTTTAGGGCTTTCACGCTCAACCACATTCTTTCGCATTGTCTTCCCTCAGCTCATCCGAAATGCCTTGCCAGGACTTTCTAATAATTGGCTTACTTTACTGAAAGATACATCCCTCGTTTCAACCATCGCACTTGTTGATCTCATGCGACAAACGAATTTAGCTGTCGCTGCGACCAATAAACCCATGCTATTTTATCTTGTAGCATGCTTACTCTATTTATTATTTTCAGCGTTTTTTGGCGCAATTTTACGTCATTTGGAAACATACACTCAAATAGGCTATAAAAAGGTACCAAATCAATGATTCCTGAGTGGCTTTATTTCCTTTTTAATCCTGATCTTTTAAGCCGTTATGGGCCCAAATTTATTGATGGCTTAATTGTTACTGTCGAGCTTGTTTCTATCTCTTGTTCTCTTGGTTTTTTTCTTGGTATGCTTATCACTTTTGCACGTTTATCAAAGAATAGGTTTTTACAATATTTTGCAAATGGTTATGTCTATTTTTTCCGCGGCTCTCCTTTGTTAGCACAACTCTTCCTTTTTTATTATGGGCTTGGTTCAATGAACAGTTTTTGGCAACAGGTTGGTCTATGGTGGTTTTTTCAAAACGCATGGTATTGTTGTCTTTTTATTTTCACACTCAATTCTGCTGCTTATCAATCTGAGATCTTTAAAGGAAGTTTTCTATCCATAACCACTGGACAACGTGAAGCATCAAAAGCTTTAGGTCTGAGTAATTCTGTCACATTTTTTAGAGTTATTCTCCCACAGGCAATGATTGTAGCATTACGCCCCTTAGGAAATGAGTTGATTTTAATGATTAAATCAAGTGCCATTGCCTCACTGGTTACTGTTTATGATTTAATGGGTATTGCTAAACTCACTTATTCACGTACATTCGATTTTCAAGTTTACGTTTGGGCCACACTTATCTATCTTTTTATTGTTGAGCTCATTCATCGTTTTATTGTTTTTATAGAATATCATCTCACGCGATATTTACGGTAAAATAGAATGATCATAAAAAAAACTTTACCAAACTAAAATGTTGAATTAATCAATTTATTCATCAATGAAAGAATAAAACAAGATGAATTTAAAAAATAATCAATCAATCTCTTCCAATCAGAACCCTGTGATTTCCATTCGAAATCTCAATAAATGGTATGGAAACTTTCAGGTCCTCCATGATATCAACTTTGATGTTCAAGCTGGTGAACATATTGTTATCTGTGGACCATCCGGATCAGGAAAATCAACATTAATTCGTTGTATTAACCAATTAGAACAAGCACAAAAAGGTTCAATCTGTATTCATAACATTGATATCAATACTGCTCCTATACAACAGCAAAAAAATGTTCTGAGAAAGATAGGGATGGTTTTTCAGAACTTTAATTTATTTCCTCACATGAGCGTTATACAAAATTGTATTTTAGCCCCAATGACAGTTCAAGGACTTTCCAAACAACAAGCAAAAGAACGGGCAATTCGTTACTTAACGCATGTCGGTATTGAAAAGCACTGTGAAAAATATCCTTTACAACTTTCTGGTGGACAACAACAACGTGTTGCAATTGCTCGTGCGCTTTGTATGGAACCTGAAGTTATGCTTTTTGATGAACCCACTTCTGCTCTTGATCCAGAAAGTGTGGGAGAAGTTTTAGAAGTGATCGCTCAATTGGCCGATACTGGAATTACAATGCTTTGTGTTACCCATGAAATGAGCTTCGCAAAAAAAGTCTCAGAAAGAATACTCTTTTTAGAAAATGGAAAAATTGTTGAAGACACATCCTCTGATAAATTCTTTACCAACCCTAAAAGCCAACGTGCTTGTGATTTTCTTGCTAAAATTAAACATTAATTATCAAGATATTGCTTTATTTATATAATTTTACCCTTGCTTTTTAAAAGAGTGATAATTTTTTGCGCGCCCACAATCCCTGATGGGATTTCAGTTTTCATTTTCTGTTCCACCTCCTCAAAAGCATCGAGTTGAGCCTGACGTAATAAAGGATTAGATAAAAGTTGTTCTATCTGTCTTGCTAGCATGCCAGGACGGATCAATTCATTCAAATATTCTGGAATAATAGGCTTATCAGCAATAATATTTGGAAGAGCAGCACTCCATAACATCATTTTAGGAAAAATAAATAATTTAGAAAAATGATCAAGTTTATAGCAAAGAGCCGTAGGAATTTTTGCTAAAGCTAATTCAAGAGAAACTGTTCCATGGGCCGCAAGAGCAACATCTGCTCGTGCAAAAGCATGCCATTTTTCATCCTCACCTACAACAATTTCTACTTTGCTTTTCCAGCCCTGTACAAAGTCACGGATTTTATCCACCAAATGGAGCAAAGTTGGTAAAATAATCTGTAAATGAGGAATACGTTTTACGAGAATCTCCACTGTTTCTTGAAAAATAGGCATTAAAGAACGAATCTCTAAATTGCGTGATCCTGGCAAAATAACCAATGTAGGCGATGATGTTTGTTGACCACACAAATTTCTTTGTTCACCTTGGCGTTTTTTTTCTGACTGAACTCTCAAAAGAGGAGGATATGTCAAAAGACGATGTCCAACATAGGTGGTAGCAGGACCTCCCAAATCCTGCATAACCTTTTCTTCAAAAGGAAAAACCGCTAAAACATGATCAACAAATCCCCGCATAGCTTTTGCACGCTCTGGCCTCCATGCCCAAACGGTTGGTGCAATATATTTAATAATCGGAATAGAAGGTGCTAAAGCACGTACTTTTTTTGCAACACGATGCGTGAAATCAGGACTATCAATGATAATTAAGCAATCAGGTTGCTCTTGTGCGATAAATTTAGATAAATTGCGAATATGCAGCAGCAGCAACGGTAATTTTTTCAATACCTCCTTTAAACCTATTAAAGCAATATCATGAGAATCAAAAAAGCTTTTTAAACCTAATGCCTTTAAATGCTGTCCCCCAACACCTATCAAATGAATGTTGCCTCCTATTTGTTGTGATAAACAAGAAATTAAATCCGCTCCGAGCAAATCACCAGATTCCTCACCTGCCACCACAGCAACTTTTAAGAAACAATCATTCATGATCAAACTTTTCAAAAGTTTCTATAAATAGAGAATATTTGTTAGCTTTTTCTATTGTTGTTTTCACCGATAATATAAGACTTCTATTTGCCTCCACCGCAATACCAGATAGACCACTCTTTGCAATATTCATTATTGTTGCAGGCCCAATTGATGGCAAATCAACGCGATTATCCTGTTGTGGCTTTGCACATTTTACAAGAACACCACCTTTAGGGGGAATTTGCCCTCTTTCTCGCATTTCAAAAACACGCCACAACATATTATCAGTTCCCTCAGCGCCCTCCAGAGCAACCACCCTTCCTTGAACAACGACAACGGCTTGACCTATATCCAATTGACCTAAAAGCTTTGCTGCTTGTGCTGCTAAAAAAATATCTTTCTTTTCTTTCTGTGTGGCACGCCGTACTGTTAAATTAAATTCTATAGGAGCTAAAAGATCTGGAACTATCTCGTGGGCACCAATAACAGAAAAACCGTGTGCTTCAATAACCTGTATAAAGGCTTTTAATAACGCATCGTCCCCCCTCCTCAAAGCCCCAATTAACTTAGGAAGAGCTAAAAATGTTGTCCAGTCCAATCGCAATTGTGTAAGGAGTGGTCGTTTTTTCACACCACCTGCTAAAACAATATTATAAACTCCAGCTTCTTTTAAGATTTTAACGAGTCGCGCTAACTCTACAATTGATAACTCGCAGTGCTCATAGCGATAAAGAACAGAATCTGCCTCACCATGCAAAAGCACAAGAAAAGGATTCTCTCCATTCTTCTCAAGAGCCTGCGCAACAGTAATCGGTAGAACACCACTTCCTGCTATAATAGCAGTACGGCCGGAAAGAAAATTTCTGGCACCCAAAATAGGCATTTTTAATCCTTATGTTCTTTTATTCTATCACCTTCAAATTTTGGTGTACAATAAAAACGCTTTCCTTCTTCCTTAATAAAATTAACAACGTCGGCAACCGACTGAGAAGAAGAATAGAAAGAAGCAACATCATTAACACGCTCTTTAAAGGGCTTGCTATGATCAAAAAGCATCGCAACCGCATGACGGAGTGCGTGAATATCTTGGCGCTCAAGCCCTGCACGCTTCATGCCAATAATATTGAGCCCGGCAAGTTTTGCCTGCACACCAACAGCTGTTCCATAAGGAATCAGATCACCCACTAGTGCAGATACACCGCCAATAAATGCATGATGCCCAACACGAACAAATTGGTGAACAGCAGCACCACCACCGATAATCACATAATCACCAACAGTAACATGACCAGCAATCATCGCATTATTAGCAAATGTTACATGATTGCCCACACGACAATCATGAGCAATATGCGCATAACAAAAAAATTGACAATTATCACCAACAACTGTCATTCCCGCGCTCGAATCTGAGCCTCTATGCATTGTGACGCCCTCACGAATCGTACAATTCTTCCCGATAGAAAGGGTCGTAGCTCCCCCTTTATGTTTATTATTTTGCGGCTCTTCCCCCAAAACTGCATGAGAAAATACTTTACTCTTGGCTCCTAACGTTGTCTTTCCCATTATTACAACATGACTTGTCAAACTACATTCATCACCAATAACAGCCTCTGAACTAATATGGCAAAATGGTCCAACGCGTACATTCTCACCAAGCTGCGCTCCCTTCTCCACAAGAGCAGTTGGATGGATTTTCGTACCGGACATTTTTAATTTCCCATCAAATATCGTTTATTCTTCTTCAACAATCATCGCAGCAATTTCTGCTTCAGCGACGCGGACATCTTCTACTTTTGCAACACATGAAAAACGCCTCATACCAGATCTCTTTTTTAAAAGCTGAACATGAATTTTAAGTTGATCACCAGGCATAACAGGTTTACGAAATTTTGCATTATCAACCGTCATAAGGTAAACTAAACTTGTTTGCTTGTTGCCTAAATTTAAAAGTGCTATTGCTCCGGCTGTTTGTGCCATAGCTTCTAAAATCAAAACTCCAGGCATAACAGGCTTTGCAGGAAAATGTCCCGTGAAATGCGGCTCGTTAATCGTTATATTTTTAATACCAATCGCTTCTTGCTCACCATCAATATCAACGATACGATCGATTAATAAAAATGGATAACGATGTGGTAATATTGAGAGCAGTTTTTCAATATCAACAGCCTCTAAATCTCTCGTTCTTTCAGTGCTGATCATCTCAGCTTTTCTCCTTTTTAACCTTTCCCATACTGCGCAACGTCGCTACTTCACGAAACCATTGTTTAAATGGTCGTGCTGGGCTTCCTCCCCATTTTTCACCATCCGGAATGTCATTCATAACGCCACTACGAGCAGCAATCTGAACACATTTACCTATTTCGATATGATCCGCTACTCCAACCCCTCCGCCAAGCTGAGACATATCCCCTATCGATGTACTCCCCGCAATTCCACATTGAGCGGCAATAAGGCAATAACGACCAATTTTTACATTGTGGGCAATTTGTACAAGATTATCAATCTTACTTCCTTCTCCAATAACAGTATCTTGAAATGTTCCTCGATCAACCGTAGTATTTGCACCAATTTCCACACCATCCTCAATAATAACGCGACCAAGTTGTGGAATTTTCTCGATTCCAGCTTTTCCTCCAACATAACCAAACCCATCTTGCCCAATAGAAACACCAGGATAAAGCTGAACCCTATCCCCTATTAAGGAACATTGAACAGTTACTTTAGGAGCAATATAGCAGTCACATCCAATACGGCAATTTTCACCAATAACAGCTGTGGATGAAATGAGAGTTCCTGCACCAATCTCAACATTTCTACCGATAATAGCTCCCGCTTCAATACACACATTATCGGCAAACTTAACCGTTGGATGAATATGCGCATGTGGTGAAATCCCTTTTTGTCCTAACCAAGGCATTGGCTTGACAGAATCAGGAAACAAAACACGACCAACCTGAGCAAAATCACGCTGCGGTGTGGATGTCACCAAAATTGCCATCGTATCAGGAACTTTAAAAACAATATCATTCGTACAAAAAACGGCAACAGCAGAACTATCTCTTAGAGCATCAGAAAATTTCCGATGCTCCACAAAAACAAGAGAACCTTCCACAGCACTCTCAAGCGAAGAAAGAGTATTAATAACTTTATGAGAAAACTCTGGATTAAGAAGCTTTGCACCCGTCAACTCAGCAACATTTGCAACTGTCAATTGCCGGGACGGCGTAAAAAAAAATGTATCCGCCATCAAAAAACTTTCTCTCCCAGCTTAAATTATTCTCTTCAAGTTTTTCCTTCTTAAAACAACTCAAATCAGAACTTCGTAGAAATACCAAAATTCAATTGCTGCAAACGATCACCCTCCTGCTTTGTTATCGGCCAAGCATAATCAAAACGCAAAGGACCGAACGGAGATTCCCACATCAAACTCACACCTGCAGATGAGCGCCAAGCACTTTTAGTATGGGTAACAGGCGGTTCACCCTTAAAAACGGCTTTATAATTATTGCCATAGAGCGTAGCAACATCGGCAAATAAAGCACCGCGCAATCCAAATCCTTCCGGCACAACAGGAATAGGAAACTGTACTTCAGCAGTCGCATTCATATATGTCGTTCCCCCTAAGAAATAAACTTCACCCTTACTGGAAACCTGACGAGGACCTATTCCATTGTATTTAAATCCTCGGATCATATCAGTATTCGCTTTAAACATATCAAAAATACGAACACCTTCTTTGCCGATTTCGTGGATATAACCGCCGCCAAAGGAAAGTAAACCAACAATATCTCTCTGATCAGAAAGAGTCTTGTACATCATCGCCTTACCCGTGGTCTTCAAAAACTTTGCACTCCCGCCAAGTCCTGCATATTCCTGAAGAAGATGCACATACCATCCATCATGAGGGTTCCTCATATCGTCAATCGTATTATAGGTTAAACCATAACTAATCGATGAACGTTTCCAAGGACTTTGCTTAGCTGCTTGAACAATCGCACCAGAATATTTCCCATATAATTCTATTATATCACTCTCTTTGTTGAAATCATACTCTCCACCAAAATCATATTCTTCTTGCACATAAGAATAAGCAACATTCGCAGATAATTGATTATTAATAGGCAACGAAAACCGTAGTGATCCCCCTGTCTGCCTTACATCATAGGCTTTATCAGCACGATAAGTGCTGCGAAAAACATCAACGCCAGCCGATAAGCGGTACCCTAAGAAATAAGGATCAACAAATGATAAATTATAATTACGGGATTTTTCTTGCCCCGCTCCTAACCCTAAACGAACATACTGACCACGTCCTCCAAGATTACGCTCAGTAACAGAAACTTCAAGCGACATACCAGGGCTTGTTCCCCCCGTTGTATAACCTCCAGAAAGAGAGAGATCCCCTGTTGAAGCTTCAACGACATCTATCACCAAAACAACCTGGTCAGATTGTTCAGTGGGAACCATTGAAATATTAACGGCTTTGAAAAAACCTAAACTTTCTAGACGACGTTTTGCCCGCTGTAATAAAGTTTGATTGTAAGCATCTCCTTCGTTTAAATCAAGCTCACGACGAATGACATAATCACGCGTTTTCTCATTGCCACGTATATCAATACGCTGAATATATGCACGTGTACCTTGTTCAATATTATATAAAATTGAAATCGTATGATTTGCTAAATTACGGTTTCCCCGTGGTTCAACTTTAGCAAAAGCATATCCTGAATCAGCAACCTTATTATTAATAATAGCAACAGACTGTTCAATATCTTCTGCACTATAAATATTACCTGGCTGAGTTTTAAGCTTGCCTTTCACAGATTGAACGTCAATTCCATCAACATCACTTTCAACCTGAATATCACTAATTTTATAGCGCGGCCCTTCATCAAGAACGAAAGAAATTTTATACGCATTGCTTGCAGCATCAAAAGTCGCTTTAGAAGAGACAACACGAAAATCTGCATAACCACGATTATAATAAAAGCGCCGTAAAGCTTCTTCATCAGCAGCGAGGCGCTCTTCACTGTAAACATCGCCTCCTAACAACTTTGAAAAAATTCCTGAAGATTTTGTTGAAATCACATCACGCAACCGGCGGCTTGCGAAGACAGTATTTCCCTTAAAAGTGATATCTCTAATCTTTGTTTTTTGTCCTTCAACAACATTAAACACTACATTAACACGCCCTTTTCCAAGGTTAATCGTTTGAACGTTAACAGTGATATTATTACGACCTAGCGTTTTATAAGCTTCACGAATTGTATTGATATCAGAAGACAGTTTAGCAGAATTAAAAGGTTCATTTGGCTTTAAAGAAATAAACCGTTTAAGATCTGGATCTTTAAAAGATTTATTTCCCTGAAATAATATTTGATTGACAACCTCATATTCTTTTACGAATACAACCAATTTATCACCTACTTGATTTATTTTAACATCATAAAATAAACCTAATTCGAAAAGATTCTTCACAGCATGATCAACATCACCACTGGAAATCCCTTGTCCAGCCTTAATACCCATATTGTCTCGAATCGCCTGAGAACTTACAAACTTATTCCCACGAACCTCAATAGAACGGACTACAGATGCTTGTATTTCTCCAACCGCAGCAATTGACATAAAAACCGTTGCTGGGGCAATCATCCCCATCTTTAACACCAAAATAGATGCTGCATTTAAAAACTTTGAATTCGTAGTCATTGGCTTTTTTCACCTTACTCTTGTTCCTTGGACACGATGCCTTAAAAAGCTAACTGCCATAACAACCTTTTTACAGCGAGACTTTTCATCCCTTAATTACTCATTATAACGTACAACGCCACAATATTTTGCAGACATGGTAAACAACCTTCAATTTGTTTTTGCTATTATTACCCAATTTACAAAGTGTTTTCCATAATTTAATTAGCTAAACCAACAAAAATAATCATTAAAGAAGACAAAAATCATAAATAGAAGAAGAAGGGAAAAACCTAAACGAAAAAAAATTCCCTGAATTTTAGTGGAGGTTTTTCTCCCAGTAATGACCTCAATGACATGAAATAAAAGATGCCCACCATCAAGCGGTAGAATCGGAAAAAGGTTAATAAGCCCAACGCTTATTGAAAGAAAAGCGGCCAAATTCAATAAAGAGATAAAACCTGTCTCGCTCACTTTCCAAGCAATTTTTACGGTTTTAGAAGGCCCACTTAGTCGACAATGATCTTCTTTGCCTCCGATTAAACGACTCATAAAAAGAACAGTTTGAGTAGCAATAAACACAGTACGATTTAAAGCTTCTCCTATAGCTGTTACAAAACTATAGCGAATATGTTTTATATAAGTTGGATCTAAACGTGCAGGATTACTTAAATCAACAGGAACACCTACACCAATCATAGCACTTTGTGTTTGATTCCCAAATCCATCATCTCGCTCAATGACTTTTGGAGTAATGACCGTTGTAAACACGCGCCCCATGCGTTCTATTTTAAACTCTATCGGTTCTTTTCCATGAAAAGCTATATAATTCATCAAATCTTCAAAACTTTCAACCCGTCGACCATCCATTTCAACAAAACGGTCCCCTAATTCCAAACCGGACTGAATAGCAGGGCTATCTTTTACCAAAGAACCAACAACAGGTTCAATGGCGACACGACCATAAATAAGGAAAAGAAACGTTAGAATAACAATAGTAAAAAGAGCATTGAAAAAGGGACCAGCAAAAACAGTTGCTGCTTTTTTCCAAGCATGCGCACTGGCAAACGAACCATCAACAATCGGAGATAATGGCGTCTCGTTTTTATCCTCCTCCCCAACAAACTTTACATACCCCCCTAAAGGAATAAGTGCTAAACGCCATTTCGTACCATGCTTATCTATATAACTGGCTATTTGTGGTCCAAATCCAAGGGAAAAAACTAATGCCTTAATACCACACCACCGACCAATGAGATAATGCCCAAGTTCATGCACAAAAATGATAAGCATAATGATGAAAAGAATACTCAAACTTCTTAAAAGAAGATCACCCATAGTGACCATATGATTTAAAAGTCCCAAAATATTTTCTCCCCATTAAATCATACTAAAAAGATTAAAAGGTGCATTCATATCAGACATCAATGAACCAATTAAATAAAGAAGACAAGTTGCTCCTACCAATCCATCCATACGATCCATAAAACCACCATGTCCAGGCAATAAAGAACCGGAGTCTTTAACAGAAAATCGTCTTTTAAGCCATGATTGTCCTAAATCACTCAATTGTGAAACAACTGATAAAACAAGTGTAAGGAGTGGCACAAAAAAACTTGCTAAATTTATATCAAAAAATCCAAAAGCAACCCATATACCACCGAAAACACCGACAAATGTACCACCAAGTGCTCCTGACCATGTTTTATTAGGAGAAAATTGTGGTGCTAATTTAGGCCCCCCTAATGCACGTCCGATAAAATATCCACCAATATCGGTTCCCCATACTATCGTAAATAAGAAAATAACGACTTGGAATCCCAACACCTCATGATCCCGTAAAAAGCATAAAGCCACAACAGGAAAAGATGCATATAAAAAACCACAAAAAACCCAACCACTGTTTTTTATAGATATAATAGCCAATATTGCAGCCAACACGATTAAAACACAAAAAATTACTGAAGCAGATATATTCAACACTAAAAAAGAGCCAAAGAGAAAATAAAAAATACCCGCTAATATTTTTTGTAAAACACACCACTTCTCTTGAGTAATATTCATCCACTCATAAAGAATAAAACCGCCAATACACCATGCAAACAGAAAAAAAGTGGTCCCTCCCAACCATGTTATATACAAAGCAATAACGCCAAATACAAAAGCCGTTAGAACACGATAAACCAAATTAGACAAGACAACATCCAAACAATAAAAATAGAAAATACAACCTCTAAAATTGATGCAAGAAAAACTTCCCTACCCAGTATTTTTATTTCATACTTGTGCAAATCTCTCTTATAATTTACCATAAATGATTTAATCTACCAAGATAGCGCTTATACGACGAATAATCAATGAAAACAGATCAAAAATCTTCCTTATCTAGATTAATCTAAAATAAATTCTCAAAGATTTTCTTAAACATAAAATGAGACAAGTGGTTATCTACGCCCTGCATAAATTAATTTAGAGGTGTGTTTCATATAAAAAGGCCCCTCTATTAACTCTTCATCATTAAAAAACGAATTACACCCCATAACATTCGCTTGTCTCATCATCCTGCGCGCATATTTTATAATAGATGGTAGGAGTAAGGCATTATTTTTTGTGCTATATTACCTTAAACCTATCTTAGAATATTTGAGTTATCCCTCATAATGTTTCTCATTGTGCGGTTCATAACGCCTTCAGTAAAGAGAAGACTTTACTTACAGATTAAAGAATAAAAGTATAAACCCTTTAAAATTAATCTTTTCCCTATTAAGGCAATAAAATATCTTTTTTGTATCACACCTTGCTATCACAAGGCATATGCCCCCTGCTCTTATCCATAACAATAATTTACAGGCTGAGAATAAAGTATTTTTCTAGCAAAAAAAGTCTTAAACGTGCATAATCTCGGATTCTTTCACGGCTAAAATTTTATCAATATCAGCAATGGTTTCATCTGTGAGTTTTTGAACTTTTTCGGATAAACTATGGGCTTCATCTTGTCCAATTTCACCATCTTTTTCTAACTTTTTCAAATTATCCATACCATCACGACGAACATGACGTGTTGCAACACGCGCTTGCTCCGCATAATGATGCGCAATTTTTACAAGTTCTTTACGACGCTCTTCATTCAATTCAGGCAAAGGAATACGTAAATTCGTGCCATCAGTTATGGGATTTAAACCAAGACCAGAATCGCGAATAGCACGCTCGACAGCTCCTACCATCGTTTTATCCCATACAGAAACAGAAAGCATCCGCGGTTCGGGAACAGAAATATTAGCAACCTGATTAATGTGTACAACAGAACCATAAGATTCAACGGTCAACGGTTCTAATAAACTCGCCGATGCCCGTCCCGTCCGTAAGCCACCCAACTCATGTTTAAAAGCCGTAATAGCGCCATCCATGCGACGTTTCAGATCATCCATAATTGATGCAACATTCATATTTCTGTCTCCTTCAATTGTCTTTTGAAGCTTAGCCTTATTCCGATACCATTGTAAAGCGCCCTGTTCCATTCAAGACCTTCGCTAAACCGCCTTTTTCATGAATGGAATACACAATAATCGGTACATTGTTCTCACGGGCTAAAGTGACCGCCGTTGAATCCATAACCGATAACCCCCATTGCAAAATTTCAACATGTGTTAATTGGTCAAAACGCTTCGCTGTAGGGTCTATTTTGGGATCTGCTGAATAAATACCATCGACTTGTGTTCCTTTAAGAAGAACATCTGCACCAATTTCTGCTGCACGTAAAGTCGCAGCAGAATCAGTGGTAAAAAATGGATTTCCCGTACCGCCCGCGAAAATAACGACTTTTCCCTGATTCATATAAGCTATTGCTTTACGTTGTGAAAAACTTTCACAAATTTGTGGCATCGCAATCGCAGAGAGGACAACAGTTTCAACCCCTAATTTTGTCAATGATGTTCGCAATGCTAAAGAATTAATAGCCGTTGCAAGCATTCCCATATGATCACCTGTTACGCGATCCCCACCACGCGAAGCAACAGCAACACCACGAAAAATATTTCCCCCACCGATAACAACCGCAACTTCTATACCCATTGCACGCACTTCTGCAATATCAGCGGCAATACGGTCGACAACAGAAACATCAATGCCAAAGCTCTGCCCCCCCATAAGAGCCTCACCAGAAGCCTTTAAAAGAATACGTTTATACGGAAGTGCTAATGCCATTCATAATCTCCCAAAAGCACATTGTCTTTTTGCTTTTGACACCACGAAGGGCACCACTTTTTCACGTGACGCCCTCACAGCAACTACATCGTTTCCAGCAAAGATTCTAAAAACAATGATGATTTTAAATCTCTTATCAAAAGTTTGCAATAACTAGCCTTTTGCTGCTGCCGCAACCTCTGCAGCAAAATCAGACTCCTCTTTTTCTACACCTTCACCAAGTGCAAAACGAACAAAGCCTGTGATTTTTGCTGGAGCACCAATTGATTTCTCAGCGTCCTTTAAAGCAGCCTCAACAGTCATATCAGGATTCATAACAAAAGCTTGAGAAAGTAAGACAACCTCTTCAAAAAACTTACGCATACGTCCCTCCACCATTTTTTCAATGATATTTTCAGGTTTTCCAGACTGACGTGCTTGATCTGAAAAAATTGCTTTTTCACGCTCAATAGCGCCAGCATCAACATCTTGTGCTGTAAGTGCTAATGGATTGGTTGCCGCAATATGCATTGCAACCTGACGACCAACAGCAAGAGCTGCTTCTTTATTTCCCGTTGTTTCAATTGCAACCAAAACACCAAGTTTTCCAAGCCCATCTGCCACACTATTGTGTATATAAGTCGCAACAACACCATTCTCAACAGACAATTTAGCAGAACGACGAAACGTCATATTTTCGCCGATTGTACCAATTGCATCTTTAATTGCAAGCTCTACAGTCTTCTCAGAGCCTGGGTAAAGAGAAACAGAAACAGATTCAACATCACCCGGCGTATCCAAAGCCGCAGTTGCTACTTTGCGCACAATGTCTTGGAATCCATCATTGCGTGCAACAAAGTCTGTTTCAGAATTAATCTCAACCAAAACTGCATGTGAATCTTTTGATACGACTCCAATTAATCCCTCAGCGGCTGTACGACCAGCCTTTTTATCTGCTTTCGCTATTCCTTTTTTACGAAGCCAATCAACAGCAGCATCCATATCACCATTGTTCTCTGCCAACGCTGCTTTACAGTCCATCATTCCGGCGCCAGATAATTCTCGAAGTTCTTTTACTTGTGCAGCAGTAACGCTCATATTTGCCTCTTCATTCTGTAACAGTGAAAGCGTGCAAATTTCCTCTGCACGCCTATAACTTTTCCTCTAGATAATAAAAGTACCTTAATTAGGCGTTTTATATTACTCAGAAACTGCTGAAACCGCACTTTCTTCCAAGATAGGCTCCACTGGTGCATCAACTTGAGCTCCTAAATCGATACCCATGGCACCTTGCTGGCGTGCAATACCATCAAGAGCAGCACGTGCAAAAAGATCGCAATAAAGAGAAATCGCACGTGAAGCATCATCATTCCCTGGTATTGGATATGTTACATCATCAGGATCACAATTGGTATCAATAATAGCAATTACTGGAATGTTTAAACGTTTTGCTTCTTGGAGTGCAATATTTTCTTTATTTGTATCGATAACAAAGATAAGGTCTGGGACAGAACCCATATCTTTAATACCACCAAGTGCACGATTAAGCTTTTCACGATCACGTTCAAGATTTAAACGTTCCTTTTTAGTAAAGCCTTGTGCTTCAGCAGCAAGAATTTTATCAAGCTTTCGCAAACGATGTATCGAATTGGAAATTGTTTTCCAATTTGTCAGCATACCGCCAAGCCAACGTGCATTAACATAATATTGGGCAGAACGATTTGCTGCATCAGCGATAATTTCAGATGCCTGCCGTTTCGTACCAACAAAGAGAATACGACCACCCCGCGCAACAGTGTCTGAAACAAGTTTAAGCGCTTGGTGCAAAAGCGGAACGGTCTGAGAAAGATCAATAATATGAATATTATTACGCTGACCATAAATATAGGGGGTCATCTTGGGATTCCAGCGATGAGTCTGGTGACCAAAATGCACACCTGCTTCTAAAAGCTGGTGCATTGTAAAATCGGGTAGTGCCATAAATCTTATCCTTTCCGGTTCAACCTCCGCGGAAAAAGTAGGAAAACCTACTACCGGCGGATGCTTGCTAGACTTTCCTCACAGATTATCTACAAACACCCAAACTCCGCGTGTGGAATAGTGCAAACATACTAATATTTGATTCTTTTTCAAGTCATTTTCTTCAATCATTTAATATTTGCATTTTCGCATTGATCAAGATCTTTTCCAAGTTCAAGGAATTCAAGACTGTTCAATTTTGCACGCACTGAAAAAGTTCCATAATCTATATGAAGATCACGCATAATACCATTCTCATGTAAAAGAAAACTGCTCTGATAAACCGGCAAACCATCTTTATTTTCACCATCATCAAAATAAGAGATTGTAACAGGCCAATATTCTTCTTCATCCAATTTTTTCATTTTTTCCGTCTCGTTATCAGATAAAAGTGCTTTCTTTTCTCCGATGACGATACTTTCTTTTATAACTTTATCTGCTTTATTTGTCCCATCAAAGACAGTAACATTATAAAAATGATCCCCCGCTTTTGCATGGCGAATAATATTCTTTAGTTGCATTATTGGGAATTCAGCCATTGCAAGCTTGTACTCTTTTTCCTTTGGCTTTTTTAAGGTAACGTTAATACCATCTCCCGTTCGCTCCGCAACCCCTTCAGAACGATGCGCAATCTCTTCCCCTTCTTGATCGATAACATTAAAACGAAACATACGGCTATCTCCTGTTTCATAACTCGTCGTCTGTTGATCTGTTAAACGGACCGGCATATCTTCAACATGAAGACGGCTAATGAAACGAAAACGTGTGCTATAGCCTTGGCATGAGGAACCAGTAAGCTCGTAAACCATTCGCCCTGACATCCCAGAAATTGTCATTTCATGAGAAACATTATCGAGCTGAAAATCATAAATTGCTCGATGAGGCACAATAAAAATAGGCTCCTCAGCTTTCGCAGTACAGAAAAAAACAATATATAAGATTATTATAAATAATGCTCTAATCATTCCTAACTTCCAAACTTTATTCTCGTTGCATAACACTATACAATAAGGCAAAAAAGGCTAATTTCTTAATTAACCACACATTTCCTTCAATCAAAAAATAGGTTATGCAATGATCTGTTTATAGAATAGCTATGGAGTTTAAATTATGACCAATGTGATTGAAAAAAACTTAGAAAAGTTCGGTATCACTCTTCCTGCAGCAACGCAACCCCTTGCTAATTACATCACAACTTCACAAAGTGGCAATCAACTCTTTATTTCTGGACAGCTCCCTCTTATAAATGGAAAACCTATAGCCATCGGTAAAGTTGGTACAGCTGTGAATACTGAGCAAGCCAAACGAGCATCTGAAGCTTGTGCTCTCAATATTCTTGCTCAACTCAAAGCAACTCTGGGTGATCTCAATAAAATAAAACGCGTGGTAAAAATTACTGTTTTTGTGGCTGTCGATTCTCATTTTACCGATATCCCTTTTGTCGCCAATGGAGCTTCTGATTTATTTGTCAATATTCTTGGTGAAATTGGGAAACACGCCCGTTCTGCTATTGGTGTTGCTTCTCTCCCTATGGATGTTCCTGTAGAAGTTGAAGCCATCATAGAAATCTAAATCTTTATTCAAAGGCAGTGCGTTCCTTAAAGATCACTGAAGTCAAAATGTTTTTTTGTCTTATACTCTGATAAACCTTGCACTTTTCCGTTTTGACATTAAAATTCCATCCTTACAATAAAAGGAAATATTTTTATGAAACAAGCTTATGATAATAACAATATTTTTGCTAAATTAATTCGTAATGAAATCCCTTCTGTTCGCGTTTACGAAGATGATGATGTTATTGGATTCATGGATATCATGCCACAAGCGCCAGGTCATACACTGGTTATTCCTAAAAAAGGCTCTAGGAATTTACTTGATGCCGATACTGAAACATTATTTCCTGTTATTAAAGCAGTTCAAAAAATCGCTAATGCCGTCAAAAAAGCCTTTCAAGCCGATGGCATAACAATCATGCAATTTAATGAAGCCGCTAGTCAACAAACCGTTTATCATCTCCATTTCCATATTATACCACGTATGGAAGGAATAGAACTTACCCCTCATAATGAAGAGATAACGCCTACAGAAATACTTGAAGAGAATGCCAAAAAAATTCGTGCGGCCCTATAATAGCCTCTCTTGTAATATATTTTTAAGATGCTGTGCTTTTCTTTCCTACATGCTTTTTTGTAAAATCTTTTATTTTACTTTTTTTTGAGCCAACAGACAGATCGGAAGAGGAAATTTTTAGCTGTAATCTTTCTTTTTCGCCATTTGATTTTTGTGTCGATACACGAACAATGCCGCCATTGCGTAATTTTCCAAATAAAATTTCATCTGCTAATGGCTTTTTAATGTATTCTTGTATGATACGTCCTAATGGGCGTGCTCCCATCTGAGAATCATATCCTTTATTAGAAAGCCATAAAGTTGCAGAAGGGCTTAATTCAAAACAGATCCCCCGATCAGCCAATTGTCCTTCAAGCTGAAAAATAAATTTTTGCACGATCTGATTGATCGTTAAGTGCGATAAAGGTGCAAACGGAATAATTGCATCCAACCGATTACGAAATTCTGGTGTAAATAACCGATTAATTGCTTCTATATCTTCACCATCACGGCGGACTTTTCCAAATCCAATCGCTGATTTTGCCATATCTGAAGCACCCGCATTGGTTGTCATAATCAAAATAATATTGCGAAAATCAATTTTCTTGCCGTTATGGTCTGTTAATCGACCATAATCCATGACCTGCAATAATATATTAAATAACTCTGGATGGGCTTTCTCAATTTCATCGAGCAATAGGACGGCGTGAGGCTTCTGATCAACTGCATCTGTAAGGAGCCCTCCTTGATCAAAGCCTATGTAGCCTGGAGGAGCACCGATTAAGCGCGCTACCGTATGGCGTTCCATATATTCAGACATATCAAAACGTAAGAGTTCAATGCCTAAAGATGATGCAAGCTGTTTTGCAACTTCAGTTTTTCCAACCCCTGTTGGTCCTGAAAATAAATAACTTCCTATTGGTTTATCTGGTTCGCGTAAACCTGCTCGCGCCAATTTTATAGATGAAACTAAGACGGAAATCGCCTGATCTTGCCCATAAACAACATGCTTGAGTTCTCTTTCAAGCTTACTCAATATCTTCTGATCATTCCGCGAAACTGTTTTTGGAGGAATCCTCGCAATTGTAGCAATAGTCGCTTCAATTTCTTTAACACCGATAGTCTTTTTGCGCTGTTTTCGTGGCAACAGCTTTTGCGCTGCTCCACTTTCATCAATAATATCAATTGCTTTATCAGGTAATCTGCGATCAACTATATAGCGTGAAGATAATTCTACGGATGCCTTCATTGCCTGATCTGTATATTTGATCTGATGAAAGTCTTCAAAGTAAGGCTTCATCCCCTGCAAAATCTTGATTGCATCAGGAACAGAAGGTTCATTAATATCAATCTTCTGGAAGCGGCGCTCTAAAGCACGATCCTGTTCAAAGAATTTTCGATATTCTCTGTAAGTTGTTGAGCCAATACATCGCATAGTGCCAGAAGATAATGCAGGTTTTAAAAGATTTGCTGCATCCATATTTCCCCCTAATGTTGCCCCTGCTCCAATTAAGGTATGAATTTCATCAATAAATAAAATAGCATCTGGATAAAGCTCAAACTCTTTAATAACTTGCTTTAATCGTTCTTCAAAATCACCGCGATAACGTGTACCAGCAACAAGTCCACCCATATCAAGAGAAAATATCGTTACATTTGATAAAACTTCAGGCACTTGCCCATCAACAATACGCTTTGCTAATCCCTCAATGATAGCGGTTTTCCCTACTCCAGGATCACCAACCAAAAGCGGATTATTTTTTGATCTTCGACATAAAATTTGAATCATGCGTGAAATTTCTTTTTCGCGGCCAATTAATAAATCAATTTTCCCATTCCGCGCTTTACAATTGAGATCAATACAATAACCCGTTAAAGTACTCGTTACTCTTTCACCATTGTCTGAAATCTGCTGATCTAATTGCTCTTCAAGTCCTTCAAGTAACATGGATAATCCATCATCACGCGTAATACCATGTGAAATAAAACGTACAGCATCATAGCGTGTCATTCCCATCTCTTGGAGAAAATAGGCTGCATGACTTTCACGTTCAGAAAAAATTGCAACAAGAACATTTGCCCCTGATACTTCATCTTTTCCAGCAGATTGAGCATGTATCACCGCACGTTGGATAACACGCTGGAAAAAAGCTGTAGGTTTTGTATCCTCACCAGCTCTAATCTGTTCATCTAATTCTGAGCGAAGATAGTTGGTTAAGCGTTCGCGCAATTCCTCCACATCTACTTGGCATGCCTGAATAACGGAATTTGCATCAGCATCATCTAACAGCGCAAGAAGAAGATGTTCTAATGTTGCATATTCATGTCGCGCTTGAGTAGCAATTGTTAATGCACGATGCAAAACTTCTTCAAGACTAGGTGTAAAAGATGGCATAACTCCTCACTTCCATTCCATTACGCATTGCAACGGATGTTCATTTTGACGTGCACACTCCCTCACTTGTACGATTTTCATTTCAGCAACTTCATAAGTATAAGTTCCGCATTCGCCTATCCCATTGTGATGAACATTTAACATAATCCGCGTTGCCTCTTCTAAACTTTTTTTAAAAAAGTTCTTCAAAACGAAAACAACAAAATCCATAGGTGTGTAATCATCATTCAATAAAAGAACGCGATATAATTTAGGTTTTTGCAGTTTCACCTTAGCCTTAGGTATTATAACCGCACTATGCCTATCTTCCTCCCAATTCTTGCCTTTTTCATTATGTATAATGTGGAGTTTTTCATTATGCAAAATATGAGATATAGAGTTTATTATGAATGTTTGTTCCATTATTGTTTTCCATAGAGCAAATTTCTCATTAATTTTAAGTTCTTTCAAAACTATTGCAATAGCTCTTTTGCATAAGATTAAGACTTTCCTCCTATGGTTAGATTTAAGTCACTCATAAAATAACTACTGTAAACAAATTAGTAATATCATTCGTCTAAACTGCATCAACACGTTACAGAAAAGAAAGCTTTATAGAAGTTTTTCAGAGTAAATGGAGAAATAGGATACTGCAAGTGTATATTAATGATCAAAAAATTATGCGCTGCTATAGAAAGATAGCAATTTCTTTTATTATATTAGCTTTTTCTTGCTATTGGGCATCAGCAACACCCCAAGGAGCCTATCCTGATAAGTATGCCGCTATTGTTATAGATGCAACGACCGGGAAAACTCTCTTTCAAGCCAATGCAACACTGAAACGTTATCCTGCTTCTTTAACAAAAATGATGACATTGTACCTCCTGTTTGAAGCTATGCAGATGGGTCGTGTAACACCCAATACCCCAATTCCTGTTTCACATTATGCTGCAATGCGCCCACCAACAAAAATTGGATTTAAAGCAGGCCAAACAATTTCTGCAGAATCCGCCGCTAAAGCGCTCATTACAAGATCAGCAAATGATGTTGCTACAGCCATTGCAGAATATCTTGGAGGAAGTGAAAAAAAATTCGCTCGAATGATGACCGCAAAAGCACGTAAACTTGGCATGAAACATACACACTTTGCCAATGCTTCAGGGCTTCCAGATGTACACAATTATTCTACAGCACGAGATATCGCCACTTTGTCATTAGCTCTTCGTAAACATTTTCCCAAACAATATAAGTTATTCAAAATAAAAAGTTTTAATTTCCGTGGACATACAATTAACAGCCACAATAAACTCGTTAAAATAATGAAAGGTGTCGATGGAATTAAAACAGGGTATACACAAATGTCAGGTTCTAATTTAGCAACTTCGATGCGTCTTGAGGGCCGCTCTATTGTTGCTGTTGTTATGGGAGGTAAATCATCTACAGCACGTGACGAGCACATGGCCAGCTTATTAAATCAATATTTGCCCAAAGCAAGCCAAATGAAAAGTGGGGAACGTTTAATAGCTTCTGTACGCTATCACTTACCCACTGGCGCAAAGACTCCTATACCGACCATTAAAACTGATTCAAGTGATTTTGACGATGAAATTTCAACTATGTTGACAGCATTTGCAGAACAACCTAAAAACTCCAATGTCGCAATAACGGCTGTAAATAGGGTTATTGTACCAATACCCAACCCTCAAAAAGCTATACCGGTTGAGACTCATAAAATTGTTAACGCCTCTTTATCCACAAATGCCGGATGGGCTATCCAAATTGGTTCTCTTCCTAGTAAAGCACAGGCACATACTCTTCTTTTAAAAGCAAAAGATACAGCTTTTTCTACTTTAAAGAACGCCTCTTCACATATGCAACTGTTTGAAAAAAATGGGCAGCGCTATTACCGAGCCAGATTTACAGGATTTCAATCAAAAAAAGCAGCATTTGATGCTTGTTCTACATTAAAGAAAGCAAATTTTAACTGCTATACTGTAGCCTACTAAAAGTTTTTAAATTCTGCGTTAAGGATAGTATTATGACAGATAATGCTTTTGCTTTATTTTATGAAAAAGAAAAATTATTGAAGCAATCATCCCTTCTTTCATTGCGTTCCCTTCATGATGCTGCAGCAAAACTTACTGGTTTAAAATATAATTCAACTGCATTAGATACAAAATCCCTTGTTAATCTTCTCATTTGCCAAACAATGCGCAATCGTCGTCTCATGATGCCTCCTGTACGCATTCATTTGCGTGTTGCGAGTCAAACTGGTAATGTACCTATTAAAATCCGTCTAGGAGCAACAAATATTTAATTCTACAAATCTTTTCCAAAAGAATTATTTTATTCTTGCACCATTGTCTAAAATCTTAAAAAGTCCTTTGATAAACATATTTCTTTCTTAATTTTTAGGCGTTATGTTGATGGCTTTTTAAATTATCTAATATCTTCAGGATTCCAATCAAACTATTTTTTTAAGACACAAAGAATACCGAATTTTTTCCGCTTTTTGAGTTAGTGGCAGAAATTGTCCTTGATATCTTTCTGATAAAAAAATGAACCATACATGGGATGCAAGCTTATTACTCTTTAAAGGTTATTGTAAAAGTGCAATAAAGAAAATCTCTCTTAATAATGATTTTCTCACAACATAAACGCTGTAAAAAATAATCTAAGTCCTTTTATTTCTTTCAATAAACAAAATTTAAAAATACAAAGACTATCTATAAAAAATGTAGAAGAAATTATCAGATTAAATATCATGGTACAATTTCTATACGATTTTAATTTATAATGATAATTTATTTTTTATATGCCTTGATATAATAGCAAGTGAAATAGGACAATGAGATGAAAAATTTAATTTACTTTTAGAGATGCAACAGACTTTTTAATTATTTTCATTGCTTCTAATGATAAAAATATACGGAATTCTTCTTTAGCATCACATCAACCTTTTACACCTTCAACAGGGATTATTCATAAATCAATTTCAATCTAATTATCACAACTATAATGCAATGAATGTGTACGAATACCTATAAAAATAAATATACTCAAAATCAAATATGTTATGTGTTGTTAGGCAAAGTTTTTTATAAAAAGCAGCCTTTTCTCTTCAATTTATTACTAGTAGATTTTCTGTTTTATGGAGTTGTTTTCCTAAGAGAGGCTGTGCTTTTTCTATTGCCTATAAATCAATATCCAAATCCAAAGTAATCACATGTTTGATATACATATTCAGGTAATTTAATGTTTTTTCTTCTGTTGCAACTTTTATATGCCAGATAGAAGAAAAAGTATTGCATATTTCTGCTTGTATAAGCTCTAAAACAGACAGAAAACTTAATTTTAGAAAAATATGAATTTTTAAATCCCAAGCCTCGCTGTCTTCTTTTAATTAAGCTTTACACCTTTATGAAAGTACCTAAAGCGGTGTCCTTTAAATAATGAAGATTATGCATTATCTCACACTTTTGTTTATCGCGTTCTTTAATGGTATCGCAATCTTCGTTTAAAACAAATTTATGAATGAGCAACACGATAATGTCCTATTATCTGCATTCTATTCTTCATAACAATTTTGATAAATATTTTTAATATATATACTACTATTTATTTTAATTTTTTCCGGTACAAAATTTTAAATAAAAGTTAGAGAATAAGATTTTCTAAGATCCCCTTTAATCATTGCAAATTAGAGTTTCTTTTCAAGGTGTTTTTTTACCATATCGGCTGTCCAAAAGATCTCTACTTTTAAAAACTATAAAATCCAGCTAAAAAGTAATGATAGATTGATCGTTTATTTTACTCAACACTTCTTTATTTTTTCTAATGAGACTTTTTTTCCATTTCAAAGAAAAATCAAACAGATATAAGCAATACTTTCCTTCCAATCTTGCGGCAAAAGCTATTACTCGTTCAGAAAGCACAAACTCGCCTCAAATTTATCTTAAGCATACTGCTAAATTAAATTTGAATTTTGATTTATAAGCCACAAAAGACATAAGCTTTCTTAGGAAGTAAGAAATGTGATCCTTCCCCAACATGTCCAGTTATGGATTGAAAAATATCCCAGCTCTTAACAAGATATCGCATTAACTGCGAGACCACCTTTACTTGTTTCTTTATAGTGTTCACTCATATCATAACCCGTTTGACGCATTGTTTCTATACAAGCATCAAGAGAAACAAAATGTTTCCCATCACCATATAATGCAAGAGAAGAAGCCGTTACTGCCTTAACCGCTCCCATTGCATTACGCTCAATACAAGGAACTTGTACAAGACCCGCAACCGGATCACACGTCATTCCCAAATGATGCTCAAGCGCAATTTCCGCTGCATTTTCAATTTGAGCCGGCGTTCCCCCTAATGCTGCGGTCAACCCCGCTGCGGCCATTGAAGATGCCGTTCCAACTTCACCTTGACACCCAACTTCTGCACCAGAAATAGATGCATTATGTTTGATAACACCACCAATAGCTGCTGCCGTCAATAGAAAATTATGTATTCCCTCTTGATCTGAATTATCATTAAACTGAAGATAGTAACGCAAAACTGCAGGAACAACACCAGCGGCCCCATTTGTTGGAGCTGTAACAACACGACCACCGGCTGCATTTTCCTCATTGACTGCCATAGCATATACCGAAAGCCAATCATTTGCCCAAAGTGGGTAATTGAAATTCTTCTTTTGATTTTCCAAAAGCGTTTTATGTAGCTTTTTAGCACGCCTTTGAACACGTAGTCCACCAGGTAGCTCACCTTCTTGTGAAAGACCTCTATCAATGCAATTTGTCATCGCTAAAAAAATTTCATCAAGTCCTGCGTCTAGAGAAGAACGTTCAATCTTTGTTTCTTCATTTAAGCGCTTCATTTCAGCAATCGAAAGTCCGGATCTTTCTGCCATTGATAGCATTGTACGAGCAGAATCAAAGGGATATGGTACCTCAAATGCTTCTGGTTGTGTCTCACCATTCATATGGCTTAATTCATCCTCAGTCACAACAAAGCCACCTCCGATAGAATAATAAATCTGTCGTAACAGAATATTCCCACCCGTATCAAGTCCCTCAAATGCAAGTCCATTCGTATGTCCAGGTAAGATTTCTTTTCGTTCAAAAATAAGATCACTTTGCAAATTAAACTGATAAGCGGGATGGTCTTCTGGTTGCACTTTTTTTTCACGAATAACTTTTTCTAACAGAAATTCCATATTATTAGGATCAACAGTAGAAGCTTTTTCTCCTAAAAGTCCTAACACAATAGCCCTATCTGTCGCATGACCAATACCCGTAAAAGCTAAAGAACCGTAGAGATAAACTCGTATACGGGAAACTTGAATATCGGATAATTGAGAAAAATCTCGAATCTTTTGCAAAAACATATTGGCAGCCACCATCGGGCCCATCGTGTGTGAGCTAGAAGGACCAATCCCAATTTTAAAAAGTTCAAAAACAGATAAAAACACGCATCACCTCAAAACTGTATATGGTTTGAGCATACGCTTTTTATAACGTCTATCCTATCTAAAATCAAATTATGAGATAAACTAAAAAAATAACAGCAATAAACACAAACGTCGCTCTTCTTGCTACCACCCAACACTTTCTTTCTATAGTGCTTTCCATAGTCAACCTTTAAAATGAACAATACTCCTAGAGTCATCTAGCTTTCCAAACGTAGTAAAATAAGTATTAATATGCAAGACTAGAATCTAATAAGAATGTGAGATTCTTACCGGAAATATTTCTTATAATGCCGCAAATCATTCAAAACGTATAATTAATTACACAAAATATTTTATGGATACGCTTCAATGAAGCGTACAAAGTTTTCTAACGGTTCTCGTTCTGTCTCGAAATTATTTTCGGGAGCATTCATATCGCGATAACCAAGTGCCATACCACAGATAATATGACGATCAGAAGGGATCGATAAAAGTGCACGAATCTGTTTATGATAATCAGCAAAAGCTGCTTGGGGGCAAGTATCTAATCCAAATCCACGTGCTGCTAACATAATAGTCTGCATAAACATACCCAAATCAAGCCAACTCCCCATTTCCATGTCGTGATCCATTGTAAATAAAAGCCCTACAGGTGCATCGAAAAATAAAAAATTCCGCGCCTTTTGATGAAGCATTTTTTCTTCATCATCTTTTTGAATTCCAAGACTCTGATAAAGGTCCAAACCAACTTTTCGACGCCTTGAAAGATAAGGTTCACGCCATTGACGTGGATAATAATGATATGCACGCTCTCCTTTTACACCTGAAAGTACAAGCTGTGAAAGATCTTGCCCTATTTTCTGTAATATACTTCCTGTAAGCACAATCACTTGCCATGGCTGAATATTTGTTCCAGATGGTGCGCGTGCTGCAAGTTTTAAGATTTCTTGGATTGTTTCCAAACTAACGGGCTGGTCAGTAAAAGCGCGAATTGACTTTCGCGATAAAATAGATTGAAAAATACTCATGGGAGAAATTGCCATTATCTTTACTTTCTTTAATGAAAAATATTTTTTGCTTATCAAGGACAACATACGACAAGAACAAATTTGCTGTTGTATGTGCATGCTCTATTTCTTCAAATGACTTACACATTTCACGCAGTGTTAAAGACCATCCACCCGTTAGGATAGCACAACTTATCTCTTTTAATAGAAAGAAAATTATCTAAAAATAGATGAAATAAATTTCATATTTATGAATTCCTGCAATTAACTGCTTAAGCTTTTTCTCATCATCAGGTGAATCTCAGCCATAGCCAACATTTTAGATATTTCAAACAATGAAAATTTAGTTCTTTTAGCAGGTAGTATTTGTTTTTAACTTATGCAATCCGTTTGTATAAAGCCGTATACTTCCTCGCCGAAAAGGAATAAAAAAAACCTTCTTCTTCATAATAAAGCAAAATCCGATCTGTTATTGAAAACCCACACGTCAATACTCTAATTGAATAATATTCATACATTTTATCATTTTGTTTTCATAAACCGCATCATTATAAGAAATATACCTGTTTTTATAAAACGTTAGTAAGCACCCTATCCTCTACCTTCCCCGCTCTCTAATAATATAAAGACATGGATTCTCATCATAAGACCTTTTAAATCTTTGCAGAAAATATCAATCAAAAAATTTTCTTAAAATTCTAAGCTAGTTGTTATTTTAATTATAGACAATCCTCTTTTTTTCTTGAAAAAAGCATCTTTTAATTTTTTTATGATTACATTTTCAGTAAAATATGTAGCTTCTACTTTTCGAGATAAAAAAAACGTCTGAACTTCCTATTCAGACGTTTTCATATTATGTGACGGTTTTTTTTTAATTATTCAGCCATAGTTTCGGCTGACATATTTGTCAACATAGCCTTGGCCACTTCGTTATTACTAGATTTACGCTGCTCATCTACAATCAAATCATCACGAACTGCAGCAATACGACGGATTTGAGAAATCGTGCCACCTGTACCAGCAGGAATAAGACGACCGACAATAACGTTCTCTTTAAGTCCTTGTAAAGTATCAATTTTGCCAGAAACCGCCGCTTCAGTAAGAACGCGTGTTGTTTCCTGAAATGATGCCGCCGAAATGAAAGAAGGCGTTTGAAGAGAAGCTTTTGTAATTCCAAGAAGAATAGGATTACCAGATGCAGGCTTCTTTCCTTCTGCAATTAAATTATCATTGATTTCATCAAGTTCAATACGATCAACATTATCACCTGGAATATAACCAGAATCTCCAGATTCAGTAATTTCAACCTTTTGCAACATTTGACGAACAATCACTTCAATATGCTTGTCATTGATAAGAACCCCCTGCAAGCGATAAACCTCCTGAATCTCATTAACAAGGTAAGATGCCAAGGCTTCAACACCCTTAATCGCTAAAATATCATGAGGGGCAGGATTTCCATCAAGGATATAATCCCCTTTTTCAATTTGATCACCTTCTTGAAAGTGAAATAACTTACCTTTTGGGATCAAATATTCTACTGGCTCAAGAGTTTCATCATTTGGTTCAATGATAATACGGCGTTTATTCTTATAACCACGACCAAAGCGAATTGTACCACTGACTTCAGCAATAATCGCATGATCCTTTGGACGACGCGCTTCAAAAAGCTCTGCCACCCGTGGTAAACCACCTGTAATATCTTTTGTCTTGGCACTTTCCATTGGCAAACGAGCAATAACATCACCAGCTTTAACATGGGCACCAAGCTCAACAGAAAGAATAGTCTCCACTGACATCATATAACGGGCTTCACCTCCCTTATACAACTTAGCAATGGACTTACCTTCTTTATCTGCGTGAATAATAATAGCCGGTTTGAGCTCCGCACCACGTGGATTAGCACGCCAATCAATCACCAAACGTTTCGTAATCCCCGTAGATTCATCAGCTGTTTCAGTAACTGATAAACCATCAACCATATCTTCAAAACCCACATAACCTTCAACTTCCGTTAAAACTGGACGTGTATAAGGATCCCATTCTGCTATACGCTGTCCGCGTTTAACCACATCACCATCATCAACAAAAATATGCGCACCATAGCTAACACGATGCACAACACGTTCTTTTCCTAACTCATCCTTGATAAGGATAGCCATATTACGCCCCATAACAACCAAATGACCTTCAGAGTTACGAACCACATTACGATTACGAATCTCCACCGTACCTTCATAAGATGCCTCTAAATACGATGAATCAACAACCTGTGCTGTTCCTCCTAAGTGGAAAGTACGCATTGTAAGCTGCGTTCCTGGCTCACCAATGGATTGAGCGGCAATAACACCAACGGCTTCTCCCTGATTAACAGGTGTTCCACGCGCCAAATCACGACCATAGCATTTTGCACAAACACCAAGACGTGTTTCACATGTTAAAGCAGAACGAATTTGAACAGATTGAATTCCGGCTTCTTCAATCTTTGCGACATCAGCCTCCTCAATCATCGCTCCACCTTCAAGAATAACCTCTCCAGAGACAGGATGTAAAATATCAACAAGGGCTGTACGACCAAGAATTCTTTGCCCAAGAGAAGCAACAATTTGTCCTGCATCAACAATTGGCTGCATCGTAAGCCCTTTTGCTGTACCACAATCAACGGCTGAAATAATAGCATCCTGTGCAACATCAACAAGACGCCGTGTGAGATAACCAGAGTTCGCCGTTTTTAACGCAGTATCAGCAAGGCCTTTACGCGCACCATGTGTAGAGTTAAAGTACTCGTTAACAGTTAGACCTTCTTTAAAATTTGAAATAATAGGTGTTTCAATAATTTCACCCGATGGTTTTGCCATTAATCCACGCATACCAGCCAATTGTCTCATCTGGTTCGCAGAGCCACGAGCCCCAGAATGCGACATCATATAGATTGAATTCATGGGCCGTTGACGACCAGTTTTAGGATCAAAATCGACGGCTTGAATTCGTTTCATCATTTCATCCGCAACACGGTCTGTACATTTACCCCAAGCATCTACAACCTTATTGTATTTTTCACCTTGTGTAATCAAACCATCATTATATTGCTGTTCGTATTCCTTCGCCAAAGCTTCTGTTTCTGCAACCAAACGTGATTTACTGTCAGGAATAACCATATCATCCTTCCCGAATGAAATTCCTGCACGACAAGCATAAGAAAAACCAAGCTGCATAATACGGTCACAAAAAATAACCGTCTCTTTTTGTCCACAGTGACGATAAACATGATCAATCATTTTAGAAATATTCTTTTTTGTCATTTCTTGATTGACAATATCAAATGAGATATTAGGATTTTTGGGCAAAAGCTCACCGATAATCAAGCGACCAGGTGTCGTATCATAAAGTTTAGCAACTTCTTTTCCATCCTTGCCAATATTCTTAACACGGCCTTTAATCTTCGTATGAAGCGTTACGACCTTATTTTCCAAGGCATAATGAAGCTCACCTATATCAGAAAAAGCCATTCCTTCACCGGGTTCTTTTTCGGAAACAATCGAAAGATAATAAAGACCAAGAACCATATCCTGTGAGGGAACAATAATCGGGGCACCATTCGCTGGATGAAGAATGTTATTGGTTGACATCATCAAAACACGAGCTTCAAGCTGTGCTTCAAGAGAAAGCGGAACGTGAACCGCCATTTGATCTCCATCAAAGTCCGCATTAAAAGCAGTACATACCAATGGATGAAGCTGAATAGCTTTGCCTTCAATCAAGACAGGTTCAAAAGCTTGAATTCCTAAACGGTGCAATGTTGGCGCACGATTGAGTAAAACAGGATGTTCACGAATAACTTCATCCAAAATATCCCAAACTTCTGGATGTTCTTTCTCAACAAGCTTTTTTGCTTGTTTTACAGTTGAAGAATATCCTTTTGCATCAAGGCGCGCATAAATAAAGGGCTTAAATAATTCAAGGGCCATTTTTTTAGGCAAACCACATTGATGTAATTTTAATTCAGGACCTGTCACAATAACAGAACGCCCCGAGTAATCAACACGTTTTCCAAGTAGGTTTTGACGGAAACGGCCCTGCTTACCCTTTAACATATCTGAAAGAGATTTTAATGGACGTTTATTGGCCCCCGTAATCACACGCCCACGTCGTCCGTTATCAAACAATGCATCAACAGCTTCTTGCACCATACGTTTTTCATTACGTACAATAATCCCAGGAGCACGTAATTCAATTAACCGTTTCAAACGATTATTACGATTGATAACCCGCCGATAAAGATCATTGAGATCTGATGTTGCAAAACGTCCACCATCAAGCGGAACCAATGGACGTAAATCCGGTGGAATAACCGGAATTGTTTTCATAATCATCCATTCTGGTTTATTCCCAGATTCAAGAAAATTCTCAACGATCTTAAGCCGCTTAATCAACTTTTTTTGCTTTAATTCCGAAGTTGTCTCAGACAACTCAAGACGCAAATCATTAGCGATTTTATCGAGTTCCATACTTGCTAAAAGTTCGTAAATAGCTTCAGCGCCAATCATCGCTGTAAACTGATCTTCTCCAAACTCATCAATCGCAAGCATATATTCTTCTTCAGAAAGAAGCTGATGGAGTTTAAGAGATGTCAACCCTGGCTCGGTTACAATATAATTTTCAAAATAAAGAACACGTTCAATATCTTTTAAAGTTAAATCTAAGAGTGTAGAAATACGGCCTGGTAACGATTTAAGGAACCATATATGCGCAACAGGTGCTGCAAGCTCAATGTGCCCCATACGTTCACGACGTACACGCGAAAGAGTAACTTCCACACCACATTTTTCACAAATAATCCCCTTATATTTCATGCGTTTATATTTACCGCATAAACATTCATAGTCTTTAATCGGGCCAAATATACGTGCACAAAAAAGACCATCACGCTCTGGTTTAAAAGTCCGATAATTAATAGTCTCAGGCTTCTTAATCTCACCATACGACCAAGACAAAATTTTCTCCGGACTCGCAATCGAAATACGAATAGAGTCAAATGTTTGCGCTGGCGCTTGAGGATTGAAAAGATTCATGACCTCGTGGTTCATGCTGTTCTCCTTCAAAGATTCTTAGAACCTGTTGTAATATCTCATTCATTTTATAACAGATCTTCTCTAAAATACATTTACTTTTAAAAATGATCTGTATGACCCTAAATAAGGTTATTGAGCCTCTTAAAATAACCAGAGCGCAACCTTTTTCTCGTGCGCTCCTTGGATTATTGTTCTGCCGTATCAGATAAAACACGCTGTGCAATAAGTTCACGCGCATCATCAAGCTCTACATTAAGAGCGAGTGAACGCATTTCTTTAACCAACACATTAAAGCTCTCAGGTATTCCAGCTTCAAATGTATCATCACCACGCACAATCGCTTCATAGACTTTCGTCCGACCAGCGACATCATCCGATTTTACTGTCAACATCTCCTGCAAAGTATATGCAGCACCATAAGCTTCAAGAGCCCAAACCTCCATTTCACCAAAACGTTGACCACCAAACTGTGCCTTACCTCCCAATGGCTGCTGTGTAACAAGTGAGTAGGGACCAATAGAACGTGCGTGAATCTTATCATCAACAAGATGATGCAATTTCAACATGTAAATATACCCTACTGTTACTGGACGATCAAAGGGTTCTCCCGTACGACCATCATAAAGCGTAACCTGCCCTGAACTATCTAGACCAGCATCTTCCAGCATCATATTGATATCAGACTCATGGGCTCCATCAAAAACAGGCGTTGCAATTGAAACTCCTTTCTTCATCTGAAGTGCCAATTTGTAAAGACTTTCGTTATCATACTGACGCACAGGTTCATTATGATTATCATCAGGCATAAGATTTTCAATACGTTGACGTAAAGGAAGTATATCACCAGTCTCTTGATATAATTCTAACAAATCACCAATCTTTTTGCCCATTCCGGCACATGCCCAACCAAGGTGCGTCTCAAGAATTTGCCCAACATTCATACGACTTGGCACACCAAGGGGATTTAAAACAATATCTGCATGCGTTCCATCTTCAAGAAATGGCATATCTTCTACAGGTAGAATACGTGAGACAACACCCTTATTCCCATGACGTCCCGCCATCTTATCACCGGGTTGGATTTTGCGTTTTACAGCCACAAAAACCTTTACCATTTTCATGACACCAGGAGGCATTTCATCACCTCTTTGGACCTTTTCAACTTTATCCATAAAGCGACGTTGTAATGCTTCTTTTGATTCATCGTATTGCTTGCGCAAAGCTTCAATTTCATTTTGAAGCTTTTCATCCTCAACAGCAAATTGCCACCACTGCGAACGTGGATAACGTCCCATTACCGTACTATCAAGCTTTTTGCTCTCCGAAAAGCCTTTCGGACCTTCTACAGCGACTTTACCTGTTAACATATCGGTAAGACGCGCATAAACATTTCGATCAAGAATCGACTGTTCATCATCACGATCTTTTGCTAAACGCTCAATTTCTTCACGTTCAATGGCCATAGCACGTTCATCTTTTTCCACCCCATGGCGATTAAAAACGCGAACCTCAACAACAGTACCAAACGTCCCAGGAGGCATACGCATAGAAGTGTCACGAACATCTGATGCCTTTTCACCAAAAATTGCACGTAGAAGCTTTTCTTCTGGCGTCATGGGGCTTTCACCCTTTGGTGTAATCTTTCCAACCAAAATATCACCTGGTTGAACTTCAGCACCAATATAAATAATGCCAGCTTCGTCAAGATTCCTTAAGGCTTCTTCCGCAACGTTTGGAATATCGCGGGTAATTTCCTCAGGCCCAAGTTTTGTATCACGCGCAGCAACTTCAAACTCCTCAATATGAATTGAAGTAAACACATCATCGGCAACAATGCGCTCAGACAACAAAATGGAATCTTCATAGTTGTATCCATTCCAAGGCATAAAAGCGACAAGAACATTCCGCCCAAGAGCCAAATCACCAAGATCCGTGGATGGACCATCTGCAATGATATCCCCCTTTTCTACCCGATCACCGACATGCACAAGAGGGCGTTGATTAATACAAGTGGACTGATTAGAACGCTGAAATTTTTGTAAACGATAAATATCAACGCCTGATTTTGAAGGATCTAAATCTTCTGTTGCGCGAATAACAATACGGGTCGCATCCACTTGATCAACAATACCACTCCGTTTTGCGCTCACCGCTGCTCCTGAATCGCGTGCAACAACGGATTCCATTCCCGTACCAACAAATGGCGCTTCAGCGCGTACAAGAGGAACAGCTTGACGCTGCATGTTCGATCCCATAAGCGCACGATTCGCATCATCATTTTCCAAAAACGGAATAAGCGCGGCTGCCACAGAAACCAACTGTTTTGGTGAAACATCCATCAAATCAACATGATCACGCGGTGCCATTAAAACTTCACCAGCATGACGACAAACAACAAACTCTTCTATAAAACGGCCTTCACTATCTAATGAAGAATTCGCTTGAGCAACATAATGCTTTGCTTCTTCCATCGCTGAAAGATAAATAACCTCTTTGGTGACTTTACCATCAATAATTTTACGATACGGGCTTTCAATGAAGCCATATTTGTTAACCCGCGCAAATGTTGCTAAGGAGTTAATGAGGCCGATATTAGGACCTTCTGGTGTTTCAATCGGACAAATACGACCATAATGCGTAGGATGAACGTCACGAACTTCAAACCCCGCACGCTCACGAGTCAATCCCCCTGGACCAAGAGCAGAAAGACGGCGCTTATGGGTGATTTCCGACAATGGATTGGTTTGATCCATAAATTGCGACAATTGTGAAGACCCAAAAAACTCGCGAACAGCTGCAGCAGCAGGTTTTGCATTGATTAAATCCTGCGGCATAACTGTATCAATTTCAACTGATGACATACGCTCTTTTATCGCACGCTCCATACGCAGCAAACCAATGCGATATTGATTCTCCATCAACTCCCCAACGGAACGAACACGACGATTACCCAGATTATCAATATCATCAATTTCACCACGACCATCACGCAATTCAACCAACATCTTAACAACAGCAAGAATATCCTCTTGACGTAAAACGCGAACGGTATCTGGACAATCAAGATCCATACGCAAATTCATCTTAACACGTCCAACGGCTGAAAGATCATAACGCTCTGGGTCAAAAAACAATGAATGAAACATTGCTTCCGCTGTATCGATTGTTGGGGGCTCACCTGGACGCATTACTCGGTAAATATCAAACAATGCATCCTGTCGACTTTCATTTTTATCCACTTTTAAAGTATTGCGGATATAGGCACCAATATTCATGTGATCAATATCAAGGATATTGATTTGATCAGCGCTAACATCAAGCAAAATCTTTAATACTTTTTCGTCAATTTCATCGCCGGCTTCAAGGTAAATCTCACCTGTCTCGTAATTGACGATATCTTCAGCAAGATAACACCCTAATAAATCATCTTCATTAACTTTAACCGACTTGAGTCCTTTTTCTGCCAAAGACTTCGCAGTACGAACTGTTAGTTTTTTACCAGCTTCCGCAACAACTTCACCACTATCTGCATCTATAAGGTCAGAAATGAGCTTCATTCCTTTAAAGCGATCAACAGAATAAGGAACACGCCATCCTTCTCCATCACGCTCATAAGTCACTTTGTCATAAAACGTCGACAAAATATCTGAGGCATCCATACCTAATGCCATTAACAGACTGGTAACAGGTATCTTGCGCCGCCGATCAATACGCGCATAGATGATGTCCTTAGCATCAAATTCAATATCCAGCCAAGAACCACGATATGGAATAACACGAGCCGCAAAAAGAAGCTTTCCCGATGAATGGGATTTGCCCTTATCATGATCAAAAAAGACACCAGGAGAACGATGCATCTGAGAAACAATAACACGCTCCGTACCATTAACAATAAAGGTACCGTTGGCGGTCATTAAAGGCATATCGCCCATATAAACGCCCTGCTCTTTAATGTCTTTGATATCTTTGGAGCCAGTATCCTCATCAACATCAAAAACAATCAAACGCAATATCACCTTCAATGGAGCTGCATAAGTTAAATCACGTTGACGACATTCTTCAACATCAAATTTGGGTAAATCAAATTCATAACCAACAAACTCAAGCATAGCTGTACCAGAAAAATCGGAAATGGGAAATACCGATTTAAAAACAGCTTGCAAACCTTCATCTGGTCGTCCACCCTTCGGTTCCTCAACCATGAGAAACTGATCATATGACGCTTTTTGAACTTCAATAAGATTCGGCATCTCTGCTACTTCAGGAATCTTACCAAAAAATTTGCGTACCCGCTTACGACCATTGAATTGAGACATCATTGCGTGAGTCTGAGCCATCGTCGCTCCTTGATTGTTACTCTTCAAGGTAGACCAACCTTGAAAGCCTTATATCATTAACCTGCATATGCAGACCAGTTCACTTGACACCCAATAATGAGCATCGTTAACTTTCCCCACCAAAACAAGCCTTTCATCGACTTGACGCTATAATAAGGGATGGGTGCCAAACCCTATACCCACTATTGCGATTAAACCTTTGGCAAAAGGTTTTTTTACTCATTACTTTTTCTCTTTTTAGAGAAAGAAAATCGGCGAACATAAATGTCCGCCGATAAAATTAACTTTATTTAAGTTCAACTTTAGCACCAGCAGCTTCAAGTTGAGATTTAATTTTTTCTGCCTCTTCTTTAGAAGCGCCTTCTTTAATAGGTTTCGGTGCTCCTTCAACAAGATCTTTCGCTTCTTTAAGACCAAGTCCAGTAAGAGCACGAACTTCCTTAATCACATTAATCTTCTGTGCGCCACCCTCAACAAGAATAACATCAAATTCTGTTTTTTCTTCAGCAGCTGGAGCAGCAGCACCAGCAACAGCTGCGACAGCTACAGGAGCAGCAGCCGAAACACCCCACTTTTCTTCAAGTAACTTAGAAAGCTCAGCAGCTTCCAAAAGAGTTAGATTAGAAAGGTCTTCTACGATCTTCGCTAGATCAGCCATTTTAAAATTCCTTTAGTTAAAAGATTCAAACCATTATTAAAACTTATTCAAAAAAAACAGAAAAGCATGAAAGCTCTTCCATCAACGTGAATAAACAGCCTTAAGCCGCCTTATCCTCCTGAGCATATGCGCTAATGACACGTGCAATTTGTCCACCAGGTGCATTAACAACCTGTGCAATACGGGTTGCAGGAGTAGAAATCATACCCACAAGTTTTGCCCGCAACTCGTTTAATGAAGGCAATGAAGCCAATGACTTCACAGCATCTACAGTTAAACTTGTTGCCCCCATTGAACCGCCAAGGATGACAAATTTGTCATTGCTTTTTGCAAAATCAACAGCAACCTTCGGTGCTGTGATTGGATCTTCTGAATAAGCAATAAGTGTTTGTCCTGTAAACAAACCCATTATCGATTCAGATTCCGTGCCCTGAAGAGCGATTTTAGCAAGACGGTTTTTGGCGACTTTAACGGCACCGCCAGCTTCACCCATTTTCGAACGCAAATCGTTCATCTGTGAAACTGTCAGACCGGAATAATGTGCAACAACAACAGAACCAGACTTTTGAAAAGCCTCGTTAAGCCATGTAACAAATTCGCGTTTTTCCGCTCTATTCACTGTCTCTCTCCATTTAACAGATTTATTTTTAAACAAACCTGTTGGTTACCTTTGATAACATAAAATACTTACATTACCGATGAGGATCCTGTCCCCTTTTTCACGCACAGCGTTCAAAGGCAACCCTGGCTCAAACCCTTTAAGTCTTTTAACTCTCAGTTTTTTACCCCAGTCTCATGCAGGCTTTTTTTGATTAAGATGCTTAAAACATCACCTACAATCTCGGACAGGATATTCCGGAATTTCTCCCGGTACAACCTAAGCTCTATAAAGCTTAGATGGCTAAATGCCGGACAAAACCGACATCTAAAATATAATTTTGATCGTCACTTACCTCAAAAAAATTATCAATAAGCTTATACTGACTCTGAACGAACCGTTGCTGGATCAACTTTAACACCAACCCCCATCGTTGAAGAAACAGCAACGCGCTTAATATACTCACCTTTTGCGCCTTGCGGTTTTGCTTTTATAACTGCACTTGCAAAGGCTTTAATATTTTCTACGATTTTTTCAACGCCAAAAGAAGCCTTTCCAATACCAGCATGCACAATACCAGCTTTTTCAACGCGAAACTCGACAGCACCACCTTTAGAAGCTTTGACAGCACTGGCAACATCAAGTGTCACAGTCCCAACTTTTGGATTTGGCATCAAACTCCGCGGACCAAGAATCTTACCAAGACGACCAACGAGGGGCATCATGTCTGGTGTTGCAATACAACGATCAAAGTTAATCACTCCCCCATTAATGCTTTCAAACAAATCTTCTGCCCCTACAATATCAGCTCCAGCAGCCTTAGCTTCCTCAGCCTTATCTCCACGAGCAAAAACGGCGACACGAATATTTCGTCCCGTACCATTCGGCAAATGAGCAACACCTCGAACCATCTGATCAGCATGACGAGGATCAACACCCAAGTTCATTGAAATTTCAATTGTTTCATCAAACTTAGCTACGGCACGCTCCTTAACCATTGAAACAGCATCTTTTAAAGCGTAAAGTTCATTAAAATCAATATCTTTTCGGATATTTTTTATTCTCTTTGCTACTTTTGCCATAATATTAGCCCACCACTTCTAAGCCCATTGAGCGCGCAGAACCCTCAACCATACGCATTGCTGCCTCAATGTCATTCGCATTAAGATCTTTCATCTTTGATTCTGCAATCAAACGAATTTTATCGCGAGAGATGCTCCCTACAGACACTTTGCCAGGCTCTTTTGAACCAGATTTCAGCTGCGCTTCTTTCTTTAAAAAGAATGACACAGGAGGTGTCTTGAGAGAAAACGTGAAAGACTTATCTTGGTAATACGTAATAACAACTGGAATTGGTGCGCCCTTTTCCATTTCTTGTGTCGCCGCATTAAACGCTTTACAAAATTCCATGATATTAATACCACGTTGCCCAAGAGCTGGACCAATCGGTGGAGATGGAGTAGCAGCCCCTGCAGGAACCTGCAACTTGAGTTGACCTATACTTTTTTTTGCCATAATAATCTGCCTTCAAATTCACCGGGATGCTAACAATTTATCTTGCTTGCTACCCGCTGCAGCCATGTGGTTCGGGTCATTAAGCCGACAAAAGCCATAAATCACCTCCCACTCCTTCCTTAAAGTAATTAAAACTACTCTAAGTCTCATCAGAGTTTTTCAACCTGACCAAATTCCAAATCAACAGGCGTAGGACGCCCAAAAATGAGCACCTCAACCTTAAGACGAGAGCGCTCTTCTTCAACCTCTTGAACGATTCCATTAAACGAAACAAAAGGACCATCAGCAACGCGAACTTGCTCTCCAACCTCAAACAACACAGAAGACTTCGGAGATTCAACCCCTTCCTGAACTTGTTTGAGAATTTGCTCAACCTCTCGATCAGAAATGGGAACAGGACGCGCATCCGATCCTAAAAAACCTGTCACTTTAGGCGTATTCTTAATAAGATGATAAACCTCATCAGTTAATTCAGCACGAACAAGAACATAACCAGGAAAAAATTTCCGTTCAGTATCAACTTTGCGTCCACGACGAACTTCTACAACACGCTCCGTTGGAACAAAAATCTTTTCAAATAGATGATCAAGCCCTTTTTGCTTCGACTCCTTATCAATAGCTTCCGCTACTTTCTTTTCAAAATTTGAATATGCCTGAACAATATACCAACGAGCCGCCACAGTCACACTTCCTTACATTCTCAACCAAAAAGATATTTCAGAAGATCAATAACCCGCCAAACACTAAAATGCATAACCTGATCCACAATAAAAAAGAAAGCTGAAGCTAATGCCGTCACCAACAAAACCATAACAGTAGAAATAACTGTCTCGCGACGGGTAGGCCACTTTACTTTAACTGTTTCTGCATAAACCTGCTTCAAAAAGGCAATTGGATTGGTTTTAGATACCTTCGTCACACTATACTCTCTCTAGCCTATTACACTCTCTTTTAGTCCTATTATGTTTTATATAGTCCTATTGTGTGTTATCCAAAAAATAAATACGAAAAAAATGCAAAAGCCAACTTCCAGACTGATGCAATTTCTCTACTTCTTATTCAATAGCGTTTCACTCACAAAAAAACAAGCCCTAGATAAAAAAAAGCGAAAAAGACAGTAAGATTCGCCCCCTAACATTTAAAATTCCACTCCCCTTTGGCAGGGGCAGCAGGACTTGAACCCGCGACCTGCGGTTTTGGAGACCGCCGCTCTACCAACTGAGCTATACCCCTAACTCTTAAAACTAAAACACCTTTGGGAACCTTTCAACAAGCATTATTTATTCAATGATTTTAGAAACGATACCGGCACCAACAGTACGACCACCTTCACGAATAGCAAAACGAAGCTTCTCTTCCATGGCTATCGGAACAATCAGGGACACATCCATTGCAACATTATCACCGGGCATAACCATTTCTGTCCCTTCTGGAAGCGTCACAATACCCGTAACATCTGTGGTACGAAAGTAAAACTGAGGACGATAATTCGTGAAAAAGGGCGTATGACGACCTCCTTCATCTTTCGTCAAAATGTAAGCTTCCGCTTTAA
>NZ_LR607325.1:0-834 GCF_902162175.1 Bartonella saheliensis | reverse complement strand
GGTCCATTATGGATATTTTTGTATTTCCAGTTATTTCGGCGTCACCAAAAATCCGTGCTTCACCAAAAATCTTAGCATTTCCAAAAACACGAGCCCTGCTACCAACACGTGCATTGCCATAAACCTTAGCATTCTCATAAATCTTGGCGCCGCCAAAAACCTCTGCATTGTCATAGACCTTGGCATCACCAGAAACTTCGGCATTTCTAGAAACATCAAACCTGCTACCAACCTTTGCATTCCCAAAAACCTTTGCATTGTCAAAAATCTTGGCGCCGCCAGAAGCCTCTGCATCATCCGAAACTTCGGCATGGTCATAAACCTCGGCATTACCACAAACATGTGCACCATCAATAACCCATGCGTTCCCATAAACACGTGCATCACCATAAATCTTGGCATGACGACCAACCTTGGCATTGCCATAAACCTTAGCATTGCCAAAAATCTGTGCTTCAGCACCAACATAGGCATTATCACCAACCCAACAGTTGCCTTCATGGCTTAAGTTATCTTCTTTCTCTATAAATCCACCAAGATCACCTTTTTTAACATCTCCAAAGTCTCTCAATGCTTTAATTCTATGAAGTGTCATAACGGCAACTTCGATTGTCTCATCAGTTAATTCGTATTTTTTTTCCATGATTACCCCCTACCTTAAAATAGCGTCACTTCCATAAAATGCTGTCTCGCCGGCTACTATGGCATTACCACGAACTTTTGCGTTATTATAAACTTCGGCAGCATCATAAACCTTGGCATTTTCAGAGATATATGCATTTTGATAAACACAAGCGTTACCTCCAACCCAGCAATTATCATCATGGCTAAGAT
>NZ_LR607324.1:0-848 GCF_902162175.1 Bartonella saheliensis | reverse complement strand
CCTTCTGGAAGCGTCACAATACCCGTAACATCTGTGGTACGAAAGTAAAACTGAGGACGATAATTCGTGAAAAAGGGCGTATGACGACCTCCTTCATCTTTCGTCAAAATGTAAGCTTCCGCTTTAAAACGTGTATGAGGGGTAACAGAACCAGGCTTTGCCAAAACCTGTCCACGCTCAATCCCTTCACGATCAACACCACGAAGCAGCGCACCAATATTATCGCCTGCTTGCCCTTGATCTAAAAGCTTGCGGAACATTTCAACACCTGTCACCGTCGTCTTAGATGTTGGGCGAATACCAATAATCTCAATTTCCTCACCAACTTTAATAACACCACGCTCAACACGACCCGTAACAACCGTTCCACGTCCCGAAATCGAAAATACGTCTTCTATCGGCATCAAAAATGGTTGATCAACAGGACGCTCAGGAGTTGGAATATAATTATCAACCTCACTCATCAAAAGACGAACTGCATCTTCACCAATGCTTTTATCCTTGTCCTCAAGGGCTGCCAACGCAGAACCTTTTACAATGGGGATTTCATCTCCTGGAAAATCATATTTCGATAAAAGTTCCCGAACCTCAAGCTCTACAAGCTCCAAAAGCTCTGTGTCATCAACCTGATCAACTTTGTTAAGGAAAACAACAATCGCTGGAACGCCAACCTGACGAGCAAGCAAAATATGTTCACGGGTCTGAGGCATGGGACCATCAGCCGCAGAAACAACCAAAATGGCACCATCCATCTGTGCTGCCCCTGTGATCATGTTTTTCACATAATCTGCGTGTCCTGGACAGTCAACGTGGGCATAGTGACGGCTTTCCGTTTCATACTCAACGTG
>NZ_LR607291.1:0-2086 GCF_902162175.1 Bartonella saheliensis | reverse complement strand
TCTTCTCTATCAGCGCATTTTTACTGTTTTGCCTAACACTCGCCCTATCGCCTAAAGAGAAGAGCTCAGATTTATGATATAGTTTTTTTGAAAAACTCATAACATTTGCAATGGTGATAAGATTATACGGTGTTTACCACTGTTGGAAAAAAACCAATATGCTGGCTCTTCTACTCCAGTCTGTATTATTTTTACAAAAGGTTATTTAAGCGGCAATTTTCTTAAGCTTTAAGATTGCACACACTCGATCACTTGCACTCCATTACGCCTCTTCCTGCTTTTCTAAAGGAATGGAAGGAAGGGTGTACAACTGTTCTCTCCTTAGAGATCTCTACAAACCTATTGCTATAGGATATCTTTCTGTCTTTAGAAAGATTCATTTGAGTTAAGCACACATTTCCATACGCTATCCCCCCATAAGAATGCTCACAAACACGCCTACAGCACCAATATAAGTGCTAATTTTCCAGCATCTCCACCATGCACCCAGATATGGAAAATCCCACGATACTCACCATTTCAATATTTCAGGGTTTGTTTTGCTTTATTGCCTCTCTGTGCTTAGTACATGATGGAAAGATTAAGCAAAATGGTAAAGCATCCCTAAAGAAGACATGCAGTTAAGGAAGAATTTTGCGCTTCATCGTTCCACTTCTTTTCAAGCAATTTTTCTTTAGAGAGAATTCTGTTCAGTGGCATACCCTAAAGCGCCCTTAGATTTGTTTCCCGTTCTCCTGTTTGTCCAAGGATATGTGGATTGAGTCAAAGAAGAGGAATTTTTGTATGATTTAGCGTTTGCAGAAAGCTTGCGTTTCCCCACTGCTGTTTCGTTGCATTGACCTAATGATCTATTGAATGTTGCGCATAAGGATTGGATTTCTTCAAAATTTTCACAGATCTATGCGACGCGCGTTATTATCTTTTGCAAGCACGTGCATTATTTTTGCATTTACGCATTATTCAGCTTGTTTCCGCTGAATGGAGGAAGAGTTATGGGAATGAGAGGTAAAGAGTGTTGATGTTTATCTTTGGTTGCGGGAGCAGGATTTGAACCTGCAACCTTCTGGTTATGGCCTATTGGTTTGTTTTGCATTAAGATTTGATTTTGCCAAAGAGCTGTGCAGGAAGGCTTTTAATCATCCCCTCGCCCAATCCATAGCTTCAGGTGTGTTTATTTTCCAGTCTGTTTTTATTTGCAATCATAGCAGCAAGGTTTGCGTTTCGCCGCTGCTGTTTAGTGATATAAGCTCAGTGGCATTACGCGTTGTTGATGCGTCCACTATCTTTGGTAGGAAACAGTTTTCCAAGAAGCTCCAACATTTTGATCAGAAGAAACAGTATCCCCATTAGGTGTATTGACGCACTACACATCTTTCTTCATGGTAAAGCATCCCTAAAGAAGACATGCAGTTAAGGAAGAATTTTGCGCTTCATCGTTCCACTTCTTTTCAAGCAATTTTTCTTTAGAGAGAATTCTGTTCAGTGGCATACCCTAAAGCGCCCTTAGATTTGTTTCCCGTTCTCCTGTTTGTCCAAGGATATGTGGATTGAGTCAAAGAAGAGGAATTTTTGTATGATTTAGCGTTTGCAGAAAGCTTGCGTTTCCCCACTGCTGTTTCGTTGCATTGACCTAATGATCTATTGAATGTTGCGCATAAGGATTGGATTTCTTCAAAATTTTCACAGATCTATGCGACGCGCGTTATTATCTTTTGCAAGCACGTGCATTATTTTTGCATTTACGCATTATTCAGCTTGTTTCCGCTGAATGGAGGAAGAGTTATGGGAATGAGAGGTAAAGAGTGTTGATGTTTATCTTTGGTTGCGGGGGCAGGATTTGAACCTGCGGCCTTCAGGTTATGAGCCTGACGAGCTACCGGGCTGCTCCACCCCGCGATAAGGCCTTGCGATTATTTTTACACTGACTGCTAGAGTACAGTCTATTTTATTGAAATTTCTGAGAGAATATTTTTATGCATTTGGCAGACCTGGCAGCGACTTACTCTCCCGTGCCTTAAGGCAAAGTACCATCAGCGCTGGAGCGTTTCACGGCCGAGTTCGGGATGGGATCGGGTGCGTTCACTCC
>NZ_LR607290.1:0-2145 GCF_902162175.1 Bartonella saheliensis | reverse complement strand
GGTTAATGGTTCTCAGCTTTATGCTCTAGGGAGCAATGTTGCAAAGACATTAGGTGGTGAAGCCAGCTATGAAGATGGCAAATGGGTTGCTCCTACATTCCATTTTAAAGGTTTCAACGACAATGGTAATGTTACTGACGCGAGTTATAATGATGTAACCTCAGCCTTTACGGGTGTTGGTGATTCATTTGAGAAAGTTAAAGATCAGTTTGCGAATATTAAGGATGAAATTGGCAAAGAGATCAGCACCGTTCAAAGTGATGCGTTGTTGTGGGATGGAAGCAAAGGTGCGTTTGTAGCAGAACATGGCAAAGAAGGTAGCAAAACGAACAGCAAGATCACATCACTTGCCAATGGATCTATTAATTCTAGCTCAAGTGATGCCGTGGCTGGTAATCAACTTCATGCTTTGGGGAGCAGTATTGCGAAGTCATTAGGGGGTAACGCCAGCTATGAAGATGGCAAATGGGTTGCGCCTACATTCCATTTTAAAGGTTTCAACGACAATGGTGATGTTACTGACGCGAGTTATAATGATGTAACCTCAGCCTTTACGGGTGTTGGTGATTCATTTGAGAAAGTTAAAGATCAGTTTGCGAATATTAAGGATGAAATTGGCAAAGAGATCAGCACCGTTCAAAGTGATGCGTTGTTGTGGGATGGAAGCAAAGGTGCGTTTGTAGCAGAACATGGCAAAGAAGGTAGCAAAACGAACAGCAAGATCACATCACTTGCCAATGGATCTATTAATTCTAGCTCAAGTGATGCCGTGGCTGGTAATCAACTTCATGCTTTGGGGAGCAGTATTGCGAAGTCATTAGGGGGTAACGCCAGCTATGAAGATGGCAAATGGGTTGCGCCTACATTCCATTTTAAAGGTTTCAATGAAAATGGTGATGTCACTGACACGAGTTATAATGATGTAACCTCAGCCTTTACGGGTGTTGGCAATTCATTTGAGAAAGTTAAAGATCAGTTTGCGAATATTAAGGATGAAATTGGCAAAGAGATCAGTACGGTTCAAAGTGATGCGTTGTTGTGGGATGGAAGCAAAGGTGCATTTGTAGCAGAACATGGCAAAGAAGGTAGCAAAACGAACAGCAAGATTACATCACTTGCCAATGGAGCTATTAATTCTAGCTCAAGTGATGCGGTGAATGGTTCACAGCTTTATTCGATGAACAATACGTTAGCGCGCTATTTTGGTGGTGGAGCTAAGTATGAGAATGGTCAGTGGACAGCTCCAAGCTTTAAGGTTAATACAGTAAGTGCAGATGGTGGCAAGGTTGAAGAGCAGAGCTATGATAATGTATCGAAAGCCTTTGCGAGTGTTGGTACATCTTTCAGCAATCTTCATAATGAAGTGACGAATGCTGTTACGGATATTAATAATCACATCAACAATGTGGTGAATGATAGTCTTGTTAAGCAAGATGAGAAGACACATGTTATTGCCGTTGGAGGTGAAAAGAGCGGCACTGAAGTTACGTTTGCGAATACTGATGGAGTGTCACGGACCCTTACAGGTGTAAAGGCAGGAGCGCTTACAGAAACCTCGACAGATGCGGTGAATGGTTCACAGCTTTATTCGATGAACAATACGTTAGCGCGCTATTTTGGTGGTGGAGCTAAGTATGAGAATGGTCAGTGGACAGCTCCAAGCTTTAAGGTTAATACAGTAAGTGCAGATGGTGGCAAGGTTGAAGAGCAGAGCTATGATAATGTATCGAAAGCCTTTGCGAGTGTTGGTACATCTTTCAGCAATCTTCATAATGAAGTGACGAATGCTGTTACGGATATTAATAATCACATCAACAATGTGGTGAATGATAGTCTTGTCAAGCAGGATGAAGAGAGTAAGGTCATCAAGATCGGAGCAGAGAAAGAGGGAACAGAAATCACTATTGCTAATAGTGATGGTGCAGAACGTAGTCTCTCCGGTGTTAAGGCAGGGAGCCTTTCAGCAGATTCAACAGAAGCAGTGAATGGTGGTCAGCTATATTCCTTGAATCAGACGTTAGCGAGCTATTTTGGTGGTGGTGCTAAGTTTGAGAATGGTCAGTGGGTAGCACCAAGCTTTACGATATTGAGCTTTAACGAGGATGGCAGTTCTGAGGAAACGAGTTATAATAGTGTTTCTGCTGC
>NZ_LR607289.1:0-2164 GCF_902162175.1 Bartonella saheliensis | reverse complement strand
AATATTGGGGGCTTTAAAAGGAGAGTATTCGTGTATAAAAAATCCCTTCTGTCATCTATGGCGACAGCCGCTATCGTGCTGTTTAATATCCAATTCAATGTCCATGCTAAAGACCTTGAAGTGTCTGGAGAGAAAAAAGAGGTCAAAGATGCCACTTACGAGACTCTTCACGCCTTAAAAGGCGGTAAAATCATCGGCAACCATTTAATAATCATCGGAAGTGAAGCACATCGAGGGAGTTATGTTGTAACAGCTGAAGGTAATAACAGTGTAATTGAATTGCAAAATAATACAACTCTTAAAAAAACGGATTCTGATATTCTCTTCGGCCTAGAAGCAAAAGATGGTGCTACACTGAAAATGATTGGGGGAACTATTACCGCTTTCGAAACTGGCGCAAACTTCTTGAATAGTAATAGTAAAGAAAACAAATTGAAAGACATCACAATATCAAGCGGTGAAAACCAACTACCAATACTCTTTGGAGTAATAGCAGACAAAAACAGTCAAGTCACTTTAGAAAATGTAAAAGTAATACACGCTCAAAAAGGCATATTTGCAGATAATCAATCTCAAATAACAATCTCAGGAGGATCATTTGATTCAGAACAAGAAACAATATCTGCAGTAAATGGCAGCACTATTACTTTAACTAATAATGTTCAAATTGCATCATCTTATAATGATAGACTTCATCCTATGAACTATGGACTCTTGGCAAATGGTGCACAATCCACAATTACCATGACAGGTGGATCTATAACTGGAATGGCAGCATTATCTACAATAAAAGGTGGATATATTAATCTGACAAATGTCGATTTCAAAAACAACAATAACGAAATTATGATCAGTGCTACTGATCCTGACAGCATAATTGAATTGCACGGCGATACAACAGCTAATACAAAAATGTGGCTTACTGCAAGAAAAGGGGGAAAAATTTTTAGTGAAAATTTAAATATTACTGCTCTTAGAGACAAAGATTTAGAAGAAGATGTTGCCATAGAGTACCCTTGCATAGAAGCCAGCAACGCTAATAGCAAAATTATATTAACAGGTAAAACAACCATTAAAAACGTTATGCATGGGTTTCATGTAAAAAAAGGAGGAAAGATCTCTAGCGAAAATTTAGAGATAACTGGTAACAAAAAAATTGACTCTCAATCCACAAAAATAACTATCGGGGGAACAGCGCGCGACTCCAATAGCGAAATTCAATTAAAAGGTAAAACAACCATTGAAAATGTAGATGTTGGGCTCTTAGCATATGAAGATGGCAAAATTAAGATGGCTAAAAACATTATTGATGCGAATTCCAAAGTTCCAGCTAGCAAGTCCAATATACCGCAAAATGTAAAGAAAAATAAAATAGAAGCAAAAAAAGCTGCACTATTGCTATTAAACGGTGGAGATATTGACCTAACAGATGTTTCTATAACAGCAGGTATTGCAGGCTTGCAAATCACGACTGTGCTTGAGACTAATACGCTAAAAAACCAAAAGAAGGAGATTAATCTAACCAATACAGATCTATACGTCAACAATGGCGTTGGAACACTCATTGGAGCGTTTGCTAAAAAAAACACTCCGAAAGTTCCAGATCTATCACTTGGTGCAATCCATCTTAAAAATGTAAATATTTTCGCCAACGTTTTGTTAAAAGACAGTAGCAATTTTAAAGATGGTTTTTTAACAAGCATTGATGACTCAAAACTTACTGAAAACAGTAAAAACCTTATAGCACTAAAAAGCGGTAGCTTCACATTAAATGCAGATCATTCTATTTTAGAAGGCAGAGCAAACATTGCAAAAGAAAGAAATGTACGCTTTGACTTGAAAAATGGGACACAATGGTTCTTAAAAAACAGCACACAAGAAAAAGATGCTGAGGGCAATTTGCTTGATATCACTCAAAGGTCACGTTCTGATATTTCTATTCTCGACCTCAATGACAGCTCTCTCATTTTTCAAGAGCCAACAGAAGATCATTACCATACATTGCATGTAGGTTCCGGAAAACCAGAGACTAAAGCTGTCTATAATGCAACAGGCGATGCACAAATTTCTTTCAATACCTGGTGGAGTGATGCTAAACCGATCGCTGAGCAAAAAACCGATCGACTTTTAATCAATGGGGATGTTTCAGGAACGACAAATGTTC
>NZ_LR607288.1:0-2234 GCF_902162175.1 Bartonella saheliensis | reverse complement strand
GCTTTTAAAATATAAACAAGCCCTCCAAAAAGGATCAAAAATAAGATAACACGAAAACCAGTTTTTTTACGAATTTCCATATGAGGATCAGCAGCCCACATTAAAAAAGCAGAAACATCACGTGCATAATGTTCAACAGTTTCTGGAGTTCCATCTTCATAAGACACAACACCATCACTCAAGGGAGGCGCCATAGCTAAAGAATTACCGGCAATAAAATAAGGATTATACCAAAAGCCCTCAACAATTTTTGTATTTTCTGGAGCTTCCTGATATCCCGTTAAAAGGGCTGTAATATAATCTGGACCAGCAGTATTATAATGAGTAAGCACCTCAGAAATAAGAGCAGGAAATGGCAAAGATACAGCGCGTGCACGCGCCATTAATGATAAATCTGGAGGAGAAGCACCATGAAGAATACCCCCTGCTTCTTCATAAGCAAAGGGAGAAGGAAAATAATCTGTTGCAAGCCCAGCGCGTTTAAAAAACTGCCCTTCTTGATTAGGACCATCGCGCACTTCATATTGCCCGGCAAAAGCTTTAATCTGTTCTTGATCATAGCCAAGAGCTTTTAAATCGCGAAAAGCCACATATTTTAACCCGTGGCAGCTAGAACAAACCTGTTTATAAACCTTTAATCCACGTCGCAACTGTGCTTTATCATAAACGCCAAATGGCCCTGAAAAGCTCCATTCCTGTTTTTTAGGGACATGTAAGGGAAAAGAAACAAACACCTCCTCGTTATCAGAGATATTGCCAGCCACACTCTGAAAAGGAAATCCTATTACTGCTATAACGAGCAATCCAATAAAAGTATTTACCATAGTTTATTTTTTTTCTGTTTCATATCTTCAGTAATTGAAGAAGGAAGAGGACGCCCCTTTTCAAAACGCGGCAGGATCGGCAAAACAATCAGAAAGAATATAAAATAATAAGCAGTAGCCAATTGCGTCCATAAAAGAATGCTATCATTGATTTCCCTTGAACCTAGATAGCCAAGAAGTACGACATCAGCAATGAATGCCCAAAAGAAAATTTTGTAAACAGGTCGATACCTCGCAGAACATATTTTAGAGCGATCTAACCATGGAACAAAAATCAAAACGAAAATCGAACCTGCTAAGAGAATAACCCCTAAAAAAGTTGATGAAAGAACACCAATATTAAAAGTGATGGCACGCAGTATAGCATAAAAAGGCAAAAAGTACCACTCTGGAACCACACGAAGGGGTGCCTTTAAAGGATCAGCAACAGTATAATTTTCAGCCTGTCCCATATAATCAGGCATATAAAATAAAAACCAAGCAAAAAAGACGAGAAAAACAGTAATGGCAAAAATATCTTTGATAAGCGCATAGGGTGTAAAAGGAACAGTTTCCTCATCCGATTGTATTGTAAGACCCGTTGGATTCCCCTGTCCAACTTGGTGGATTGCGAAAATATGAATCCCCACGAAAAAAAGCAAAATGAATGACAACAAATAATGAAGCACATAAAAACGGTTTAATGTTGGTTGTCCAACACTATAACCACCAAGAAGCGTCTCATGCAACCATGTCCCCACCAAAGGAATAGCTTTCAAAAGTCCAGCAACCACTGAAGCAGCAGAAACAGACATCATCCCCCAAACTAGAACATAACCAAAAAACGCTATTGCCATCATGATGATATAAATAAACATGCCCGTAACCCAAACCATTTCGCGCATATTTTTATAAGAACCATAATAAAGTCCGCGTGCTATATGAATATAAACAGCGATAAAAAAGAACGACGACCCCACACAATGCCATGGACGAAAAAGCCAACCAAACTGTCCCTCACGTCTAAAACGTTCGCCCGTATCAAAAGCCAAATGAACATCTGGTACATAATGCAGTGACAAGACAAGACCTGTCAAAAGTTGTGACAAAAGCATAACGGTCAAAATACCACCGAATGTATAAAAATAATTCAGATTACGTGGTACAGGAAAAATAACAAATGCATTATAAAAAAAACGAGGAAGTGGTAAACGCTTATCAAACCAACGAGCAAGAGCAGTTTTCGGAAAATAGGGAGGAAATCTTGCCATTGCGTTATCCTATTTTCAGTAAAGTATCAGAAAGAAATCGATAAGGTGGAATGGCGAGGTTATAATTAGCAGGTCCTGAACGCACTCTTCCAGCTGTATCATAAACAGACCCATGACAGGGACACAACCATCCACCAAATCGTCCCGATTGGCCAAGTGT
>NZ_LR607287.1:0-2249 GCF_902162175.1 Bartonella saheliensis | reverse complement strand
TCTTCTCTATCAGCGCATTTTTACTGTTTTGCCTAACACTCGCCCTATCGCCTAAAGAGAAGAGCTCAGATTTATGATATAGTTTTTTTGAAAAACTCATAACATTTGCAATGGTGATAAGATTATAGAACATTCGCACCGTTAGAGACTATCAACAAACCTTATTCTAGCTTTTATCATTTTTATGAAAGCGCGCTGAATGGAAAAGATTCTTAAGCTCTAAAATTTAATACCTCTAATAACAGCGGTGTTTGTAATCTTATAATTCCCATCCGCCCCATTGTTTTGTTATGTTGAAGTTGTACAGGCATCACCAGTCTTTTTACATAGTTTTTCGAGTGTTTTATTTCTCCTACATTTTCTTCTAGGCTCTAATCCTCCTTTAAGCAAAATAAGCTGTTTTTTGTCTATTTTATCCCTTACAGTAAAGATTTCTTATCAGTGATCTTCGCTATAAACTCACCTGCATTGTGCGCTGTTTATACCGCCATTGTCTTAGTGCAAAAAATCTCTTTGAGGACCTCAAACATGTTGATGACGCAAAACCATTCATAAATCTATTAACCTATCTTTTAACTCTTGGTCTTATTCAAAACACCAAAGAGGGATTTCAAGCGGAAAGGACACTCAAAGCGCTAGAAGATAAAAATTCTGCAAAAAATTATACAAGCCTTTCAAAGGAAAAATCTATCTTTCACAGCGTAGAATTTTTTTCTAATGGAAAGATTATTTGAGAAGCTCTCTGTTAAGAGAGAAGTTTTAATATCCAAAACCCGACATAAAACACTTTTAGCGATTTGTTTCTTTTTCCTGATAGGATTAAGCAGCCAAGAAGCATCTTTCCTCTTATGTCCGTGGACTTAAGCGTTACAAATTGTGCAGTTTCTTATCTTTTTTAAAATATTTTAGTATTCGCTGCGCTTTATTGCACCTTTTCCAATTTTTCCACAAGATGGAGTGGTTGTACAAAATGTAAAGAAGAAACAAAGAGCTCATGGAGGTAAGAGAGCCTTCTTAGCGTTAGAGTTTTATTCTCTTTAAGCGACATGATGCTATTTTTGTGCCCCATAAGATGGATTTTATTGCTTTTAGTTTTTGCATCAAAGATTTTTAGTCAGTGATCTTATTTATAACCAACGATGCGGTTGACGTATATCAAAGAGCAGAAGCAAAATTCGAGAATGCGATAACAGCACTTGAAGAACAGACAGAAACACTCTCTGACAATCTTGAGGCAGCTTGTAAAGAGAGCAAGAAACACCGCCGCAAAAGCCACAAAAACAGCCTCAAACATGGTTTTTTGGAGATTTTTAGGCCGCCTGATTGGCGCAGTGATTTGCAATGTTTTGGCTATGATGGTTATGAAGCCGTAAGGATTTTTTCACTCTTTAGAATCTTTACTCTCTAATAGAAACATTTTTAAAAAGCTGTACAGAGATTGTGCAGCTTTGGTAGGAAACAGTTTTCCAAGAAGCTCCAACATTTTGATCAGAAGAAACAGTATCCCCATTAGGTGTATTGACGCACTACACATCTTTCTTCATGGTAAAGCATCCCTAAAGAAGACATGCAGTTAAGGAAGAATTTTGCGCTTCATCGTTCCACTTCTTTTCAAGCAATTTTTCTTTAGAGAGAATTCTGTTCAGTGGCATACCCTAAAGCGCCCTTAGATTTGTTTCCCGTTCTCCTGTTTGTCCAAGGATATGTGGATTGAGTCAAAGAAGAGGAATTTTTGTATGATTTAGCGTTTGCAGAAAGCTTGCGTTTCCCCACTGCTGTTTCGTTGCATTGACCTAATGATCTATTGAATGTTGCGCATAAGGATTGGATTTCTTCAAAATTTTCACAGATCTATGCGACGCGCGTTATTATCTTTTGCAAGCACGTGCATTATTTTTGCATTTACGCATTATTCAGCTTGTTTCCGCTGAATGGAGGAAGAGTTATGGGAATGAGAGGTAAAGAGTGTTGATGTTTATCTTTGGTTGCGGGGGCAGGATTTGAACCTGCGGCCTTCAGGTTATGAGCCTGACGAGCTACCGGGCTGCTCCACCCCGCGATAAGGCCTTGCGATTATTTTTACACTGACTGCTAGAGTACAGTCTATTTTATTGAAATTTCTGAGAGAATATTTTTATGCATTTGGCAGACCTGGCAGCGACTTACTCTCCCGTGCCTTAAGGCAAAGTACCATCAGCGCTGGAGCGTTTCACGGCCGAGTTCGGGATGGGATCGGGTGCGTTCACTCC
>NZ_LR607286.1:0-2264 GCF_902162175.1 Bartonella saheliensis | reverse complement strand
TCAATAGAAGGACAATAACGCGGACCTAATCCTTCAATATTTCCAGAATACAAAGCAGAGCGATGAATATTTTCACGAATAACTTGATGTGTTTGTGTATTTGTGCGTGTTATTGCACATTCAATTTGTGGTTGTTGAATTTTTTCTGTCAAAAGAGAGAAAGGAACTGGATCCTCATCTGCTTGTTGTTTTGCAAGAGATTCCCAACGAATTGTCTTTTTACTAAGACGGGCAGGCGTTCCTGTTTTTAATCTCCCAAGCTTTATATCATAACTTTTCAAACGCTCAGCAAGTTGAACACTTGACTGATCTCCCATACGTCCAGCAGACCATGTTTTATCACCAATATGAATAAGACCATTTAAAAATGTCCCCGTTGTTAAAACAACAGCCCCAGAAAAAACTTCTCCTTGTTTTTTTAAAACAACACCTGAAACATTCTTATCTTTAACAATTAAATCAACAACCTCATCTTCAATGAGAATAAGATTATCCTGTTCTTTTAAAAGTTTTTGAATCGCTTCTTTATAGAGTTGTCTATCAGCTTGGGTACGCGGTCCTCTTACCGCTGGACCTTTTCGTCTATTAAGAAGTCTAAATTGAATTCCAGCAGCATCTGCTGCACGTCCCATAAGACCATCCAAGGCGTCTATTTCACGAACCAAATGCCCTTTTCCAAGCCCGCCGATAGCGGGATTACACGACATTGTTCCCAATGCTGCTATTTTATGTGTAACAAGAGCTGTCTTTGCCCCAGCACGTGCCGAAGCACAAGCCGCTTCACAGCCAGCATGGCCACCCCCAACAATGATAACATCATACGAGTGCATTTGAATTTATCCCATAGAGAATCTATTTTCAAGTTTCACGTGAAACAGAACTTATAAAATACATAATCTTTTGAATCTGTCTATGAAATAATCAATGTTTCACGTGAATCATTATTTACCAATACAAAATTCCGAAAAAATAATATCAAGTAAATCTTCTACATCTATATCACCCGTAATTTTTCCAAGAAAATCACTAGCACGACGAAGATGTTCTGCACGTAAACTGAGATCAAGAGAAGTGTAATTTACAGAAGCCTCAATTTCTTTAACAGCTTCTTTTAAGAGTTGAAGTTGCCTCTTACGTGCCGGAACAAGATTTCCAATTTCAGCAGCACGACGTGAACAAAATGTCTCAAGTTCCTTAATAAAATAGTCAAAATTTAAACCTGTCGATGCAGAAAACTGTATAAAAAAATCAATTTCACTTTTTTCACAAAGGTCAAGTTTATTACCAACACACCATATTTCAGCTGAAGTTTCTGGTAATTTAATTTCCTTTGGCTTTGCCATATCATAAACTAAAATAACCAAATCAGCTTCTCTCACATGCTGCCTTGCAACTTCTATTCCTAATTGTTCAATTTTGTTCTCTGTTTCTCTAAAACCAGCGGTATCTGTCAAAAAAACTGGTAAACCACCAAAAACAAGCCTCATCTCTAAAGCATCACGCGTTGTTCCTGCCTCATCTGTCACAATAGCAACAGACCTTCCAGCTAAACGATTCATGATACTTGATTTTCCAGAATTTGGTGCACCCGCAATAACAATTTTTAATCCATCACGTAAGATACTTGCACGTTCTCCTTCATCAATATGTTTTTGAAGAGAATAACAAAGATCTTCTACATCTTTCCAAACTTTATCAGATAGCGAATTTGGAACATCAGCTTCATCAGAAAAGTCAAGTTCTGCTTCAATAAAAGCACGTGCTTTCATAAGTTTATGGCGCCAATCGCGGTAAAGTGCTGTTAAATGCCCACTAGCACCCATAACTGCTAAACGCCGCTGACTTTCCGTTTCTGCTTCTATTAAATCAGCAAGACCTTCTGCTTGAACAAGATCTAATTTTCCTTCCATAAAAGCACGACGAGAAAACTCACCCGCCTCAGCCATACGACATCCAGAAAATGTAGATAATTCATCAAGAAAACGATTTACAACCGCTTTTCCTCCATGCAAATGAAACTCTGCACAATCTTCTCCTGTAAAGCTATGAGGAGCAGGAAAAAAAACTGTTAAAGCGGCATCTAAAAAGCTACCATCGCGAGCTGTAAGGTTCCCATAATGCATAAATCGCGCTTTAGGCAAACAACCACAAAGCGTTTTAACAACATTTACAACATGAGGACCAGAAAGCCGAATGACCGCAACCCCTGAAGGCAACAATCCACTCGAAACAGCAAAGATTGTATCCACAGGATGTATCCTAAC
>NZ_LR607285.1:0-2282 GCF_902162175.1 Bartonella saheliensis | reverse complement strand
AAATATTTCATGATGACCCTGAGTTGGCAGCAGCTACCCTTGATGCCATTTTAGCAGATGGTGACCAGGGGGAATTGCTTGTAACACTGCGTCAAATGGCAAAAGCTTATGGTGGTGTTCAAGCTGTCGCTAAAGCAGCCAACCTGAATCCAACACAACTTTATCGGACACTGTCAGAAAAAGGTAATCCAGAGCTCCGTAGTTTAAATGTTTTGCTGCGTACTATGGGGTTTCGCCTGGCTGTACGACCTCTTGAACAACCCGTTCCACACATTTGATATCAGTGTTGAGTGTATTAAACACTTTCCACTCCTAAACAACAGTGTTTTACAGCAAATCATGATAATCTATTCTATATCTTCTTTATCCATATGAATAACGCCGTCTCCTTCGTCACATGCATTGGGGGAAGCGTTTGGATCAAGGGTATCGTCTTTGTCTGGTGTGGTATTGGCTACGTTTTTTGCAGTATCTTCTTGGGCTTTATCAAAAAGTTCGCAGTCTATTTTTGTTGTATATCCACCTGTTTTATCAAGCTTGTGTTTGACGCTTTTGATGCGCCACTCTGCTGGAATATAGGGGCGGAAAGGGGGCTCTTGAATAAGTTTTGCTTCTGCTTGTACAAAGGGATCACCACCGATATCACATGAGAAAGAAGATTTTCCACGTGATGATTTATTGCGATAAGCAGCAATGGCCGCAATCGCTTCTGATTGATTGTGGTAGGTATATTTGAGTTCATGAAAAGGTTCTTTACCAACCTTAACTTCCTTTTTCTCACCGGTGCGGATATCATGATAGCTTGCAAGGACACCGCCTTTTTTCTCTTCTTCTTGCTTTTGTTTTTCGGGTGTTTCTGCTGTTATCTTTGTTTTAGGTAAATTTGGGACATCATTTTTATCCATATGAATTACATCTTCACCGTCCTCAAATTCATCTGGTTCCCTTGCATCAGCGGCGGCTTTTTGGTCATCTCCTGCATCTGTTGCTAAGCCATTGGCGCTCCCTGCTTCATCGCGTGCACTGTATTTAAAATCCCAAGAGGTACATTGTTTTTCATGAATAACAACGACGGGGAGTGTTTCACCGGTGATGGCTTTGCCTTCACCCCGTTTGGCAAGCACCAATTTGCCGTCAACAGGCTTTGCGACGGCGTCATATTCTTCTGCAAGGCGTGTGGCAAAAGCCATATCGCTTTCAGCCGTTTGATCAATGTGACGTACAACAATTTTGGCAAGAGCAGGGTCGACCTTTGCTGTATAGCCATTGCGCTGTGCTATCTCTTGAATGATATTGCCAAGGGTTTGTTGATGATAGGATTGGCTTTTGGGTGTGCGATAAGATGTATTCATGGAGGCAGCGCGTCCTGTAACACTTAAGGTTTGTGGTGGGCTGCTTACAGAGATTTCATCAATCAGATAGGCGCCCATATCGCGGTTTTTACCCCCTTCATAGCCAAGGGTGACAGAAATGACTGTTCCTATGAGAGGAATATCAAGAAAGCCGTTATCACACTCACGGGCGCGGTCATCAAGTTCTATGGTGATACGATCACTTTTGTCTTCCGCTTCATCGGTAATTTCAATCGATAAGACATAGTCCATCAGCACGCGTGTAATGTCTTCGCCATTTGCCATCACTGTGCAAAAAGGTTTCATGATTGACTACCCCAAATTCTAATGACCGGTGTGGCTTTGGGATAGGGGAGGGTTGGCAAGAGGATTGTGATGCCTGCTTTTAAGAGGGGTCCATAGTCTGCAAGACCAAAATTAGCTGCATAAACGCGTTCAACAGCAAGGGCTTGTTGACCCTTGGCATAATATCTCCAGCAAATAGCATCAACCATATCGCCTTCTTTTGTCACGTAAAGATTACTCATAGTTCTTCACCATATTCTCTCAAATTGACGGTAAATTCTTGTTTTTTTGGGTTACCATTTTGATGAAAGAAGCTTTGCTTTTCTTTAACAGAAAGAATGACAAACTTGCCCAAAATCCTCCCCTGACCTGTTACAAGGATATGAGGTCCCTCATGTGCCATTTGCCGCAAATATTCCAGTTGTCTATAACCGCCTTTAAAGTCTGGATAAATTACACCTGTTAGGGAAAATTCTGCATTGGCAACAGCTGGCAATTGAAGAGCAGCCTTGCGCCTTAATCGCCCTTGCTCGACCCATGGAATGTTATAGGTCATATCGAGGGCTTGATAAGCTGCTGTTTCAATGGAAAAGATAAAACGACCTAAAGCTAACATCATGATGATTAATCCGAAAGGCTAGAAGT
>NZ_LR607203.1:0-62637 GCF_902162175.1 Bartonella saheliensis | reverse complement strand
GGAGTGAACGCACCCGATCCCATCCCGAACTCGGCCGTGAAACGCTCCAGCGCTGATGGTACTTTGCCTTAAGGCACGGGAGAGTAAGTCGCTGCCAGGTCTGCCAAATGCATAAAAATATTCTCTCTTCAATGCCAATGAAATATAATATAGTATACTGTATATAAGCAGGGTAGAAAAAAATAATCTCAATACCTTATCGCGGGGTGGAGCAGCCCGGTAGCTCGTCAGGCTCATAACCTGAAGGCCGCAGGTTCAAATCCTGCCCCCGCAACCAATAAAACAAATCTCCAAAAAATAAAGCACAAAACTCAAAAGCGCTAAATCTAAAATGGGCTAACATACTTCCACTACGCAATTGCTAAGACCGAAGGTAAAAACATAAAGAAAAATCATTGCACATAATGACAGAGTGTTGGCTCTTCCTCTACAAAGCGTGAGGTGAGGCTAGGGCTAAAATCAAATCCCCTTACACGAAAAAAACAATGTGAGCTGTTACCAATGTGAGGCGTTAGGTTACACCAATCAACCCTATTCCCATAAGGCAAGGCTGCTAAAATAGCTTACGCATCTTATTTTGCATTCACCCTATCATATGGCTTAAGTGCGCAAAAGTACAAAGCTCATGGATTGGGTGAAAAAGCTTTTTGCGTAAAAATACAATAAAAAATATAAGAAACCTCTCGCAAAACACCATCAGAAAAATCACTTACATATATCATAACACAATAAAATAGCGATAGTCCTTTACTCTTCAAAAAGAAGACTAAGCCTTTTACCCGCATAGAAGAACGGGAGTGAGAAAGTGAAGTAGATAAAGGTTGGTGGAAGGAAAAGCCACAAGTGAAGAAAAAATGCTCGAATAATTGCATAAAAAAACATAAAAATACTTGGCGCTAAAAATATTCCTTGATCATAAAGATAATCCCATCGTTAAAGAAGGTTCAACAAAATCTCCATAATGCCAAACGCTCTTTATTCTCCTTTATGGGCTATCAAGATAAACACCATGAAAGCATATGTTCCTGTGCTCGTATAGTCGACGACCATGTCAGAAAAATATCTCCAGTATAAATAAATATGTTATGCGCGCAAAAGCTAAAAACGTCAAAAAATTATACACTTCCCAAAGCATTAAAGACCTGAAATAAATAACACTTGCAACCATTCTCCTATCGAGGAGAAAAAAACGCAGGTAAAGTTATGTTGGAGAATTGGATGCACGTTTGTTCCCCCTATAGGCTTTGATAGTGCGGTACGATTTGCCATAATCACGCCTGCCTGACAGAGAAAATTTGAGGGATTATGAGTCCTATAATTGTGCTGAAGCAGCTTTCGGGGGCGAGCCTATGACTTATCACACATCAATAATGCATGCTTAATACTGTGAATATCTTATAATACGGAATGATACTCTATGGTGATCGTTTTTTAAAAAAAGCTCCATAGCACATGTATAAAATCCACATGTCTAAAGTCTTTATCCCATCCTTTAGCAAAGCAGGAAAAGGCGTGATAAAGTGCAATTGGCTGGGTGTGACCAATATTAGAGCTTAAGAAGTCTGGTGTGGTAGTACTTTTTACAAAGATGAAGGTTGTGGAGTTAAAGTCCCAGCATAGTGGTATTTTAAAACCAAAAAACATACTCTATAATTTTATTACCATAGCAAATGTTTATGGAGGCAACAAAGCATATCATAAGTTTGCACTCTTCTCCTTAGGCGATAAGGAGAGTACGAGGAAAAATAGTAAAAATGTTACGATAGAGAAGAGGAAGAATATGAGATATGTTTGATTGAGGGTAAATTGTCCATTTCTTAGCAAATGTAGCAAATAGCCAGAGAACACACCTCCCAAAGCACCGCCTATTTGTTGTAATATGCGTGTGATAACGGCTGTATCTTTAACGTATAAAGGATCGACATATTGGATGGGGGCAGATAGGCACACAATGGTGGCGATACCAAGCCCTACACCTCTTAGCAAGAAACCTAGCCCATCCATGCTTATTGTATAGCCAAAGCATAATAAGCCAAAGCTTGAGATCAACAAACCAATTCCTATCATGAAAAAGGGAGATTTTTCTTTCCATTTCTGGTAAATGAATTTTCTGCCGATCCATGCGCCTACCCCTTGCAAAGCAAGGAGAGCACCGATGATGAGAAGGCTCTTTTCATGGGGTTCTTCTAAAGCGAGAGCTAAGGGAAAATAAACGAGAAAGCTGTAAAAAAGAAAGGAAGCAATCAGCCCCATGATCATGAGCAATGTATAGCGCACATTTGTAAAGCCACTAAAGGTGATTAATTTGTTTTTTGCTTTCTGATTAGAAACAATGAAGAATATGAGAGAGAGCACCGCTATCAATGCTATGATATATATGGTGGTGTTGTTAGTGATATTTCTGGCTTCTGTGAGGTAAAAAAACGAAATAAGTGATAGAGAAAAGGCTATAAATGCAGGGGAGTTAAATTTTATTTTGGTGGTTTCATTTGTTTTTAAATGTTTTGCTCCAATGACAAGTGCTAATAAAATAAGTGGGATATTGATAAAAAATAACAGCCGCCAAGAGACATACTGAGCAATGGAAGCGCCCACCAGCGGACCAAAAGCAGGAGCAAAAACCGTTGGTACGGCTATGGTGCCCATGGCTTGGCGAACGCGGTCTTGTCCAAATTGTAAGGCGATAATGGTTTGGCTTAAGGGAAGCAAAAGGCCTGTCCCAAAACCTTGCACGATACGGGCCAAGATAATGCTTTGAAAATTATTGCTTAATCCCACCCCCAGTGATCCAAGCATAAAAATGCAGTTTGCAAGCAGCCAGGTTTTTTTTACGCCTATTCTTCCTTGCAGAAAAGCTGCCATCAACAATCCTGGCACAGTGGCGAGGAAATAGGAGGTTACGATCCATTGTATATTCTTTTCTCCCGCTGAAAAATAATGTGCAAGATTAGGGAGGATGACATTCACAATGCTACCATCAAGTAAGGGCAATATACTGGAGATAATGACGGTATAAATGACAGACTTTTCTGATTTGCTATAGGAATCTCTTTTTTGCATTCTTATGCCCCCTGCTGATATTCTTTACAATATTGGTTCTGTTCCATAAATCACAGGCTTTGAGAATAGACACCTGTTTGTGAGGACTGTACTATTGGGATAAATGTGATAGGGAGTGCTGATGCTTCCCCAATGCTTGTTCCCTTGATGTTCCCTCTGTATAATCGATTTTTCCCCAATAAAATTCTCATTTAGCGGATTTTGGTGAGTTTATCGAGGAGTCTGTTTTCTGTCAATTCTCTTGGCATGAGAGCAAAACAGAGCCTACATATTTGTGTAGGCTCTGCTCCAAAGGTCAATGGTTCGGGGTTTTTATAAGATCCGGTCCGGTTTTACGGAGCCTGTTTGTGTTCTGGTGTGAAATTCATGAGGGGAAAATGTTAGGATCAATCTGTTTCGTTTATCGAGAGTATTTTTTTATGATGCCTTTTGGCGCAACTCTAAGATATACATTGCAAGGGCAGAGGCGGCATTAACAACTAAACACGCATGACGAGGTTTGAGATTGATTTCTCGAAAATTTTCTTCCGAGCGACCATGGGCTGCACTTTCGTTATTTCTTAGATTCATGGTACCTTGTACAACTTGGTAGAGACCAGATACTACCATTTTTAAGTTCTTTTTATCCAGATCGTTTAAGTTTTTTTTCTCCATATCTTTTGGACGAAGCTCAGCATGTTCTATGACTTGTTGCCATAAAGCGGGTAGCGTACAAGCGGTTTCTTTATAGGAGAGAGCGTGGTGGTTGAGATAAACTTTACAGGATGCTTCCAATAGATTGGCTGCGTAGAGAGCTGAAGCCATTGGATCGGTTTTTATGTTTTCCAATGCTCTCTTTATTTCAGTATTGACTGCTGATAGTTCATTCTTTGCAACTTCTTTTTGCAATGCCTCTATAGAGAGAAAGCCAGCTTTGGTAATATATCCTTCACGCACATACTGCAATCCATCTTTCTTTAACGTTTCTAAAATCTTATCTTGATCTTCTGATCTGTTATCAAATGAGAAACTGTTGGACTTATGAGATTCGTTGTCCATAAAATCACCAAGTAGGTTACCAAAGATCTCAAGCGGTTCATCGCATTCCATGTTGATGGCTTGGAGTCATGCTTGAACTTTGGTAGGTTTTGATCCCTCTGGAATCTTATGAGGGGCATTGGATGTAAGAAATAATTCTTCTAACTGATTATGATTATAATGTTCTGCAAATATTTGAGGGAGTAGCCCAATGATTGCAGGAGGGATTTTGTTTTTTTGAGATATTTTTTGCGGGGATGATAATTGCATTGTTTGCCTTTATAATATCAAAAAGTACTGTGTGGAATGGTCTTGAGAATATGATTTTTCTTCTTTCCCTTTGGTAAAAGGTTGCATGCATCATATTGTGCTTCATATAAGAATTTTGCATGAGAAAGACTATATCATGTTTTAAAAAATTTACTTTTTTACTTTTTTCATAAAAAGTAGGAGGGAGAGGAGAGCAGCGCTGATGGCTGCAATGCTTAAGAGTTGCCAAGCAGATAAACTCAAAATATCTTGGTTGTATAAGAGGGAACCAAAATAACTGCCTGCCATGCCTCCAAAAGCACTGGATAAGCTCATAATGCCAAGAGTGCTAGCAATGAGGCGTTCATCTATGTTTGTTGCATCATAGTCGAGGCGTATGCGTAGAATGATTTCGGCAAAAGTAAAAAGGATGATCGCTAAAAAGAGCCTAATGTAGGAATGATCAAGAATGTGGAGGATCAAAAATGAGAGACCAAAAAAAGTAAAGGATAAAACTATAGGCGTTTTGGCCTTTTTTTTACATGCCCACCTTGAGGCTGGTATTTGGAAAAAGATAACAATAAGGGCATTGAGGAGAAAAATGTATGAAGGAGCACTCCTTCCAAAAGTTTGTTCAGCAAATAGAGGGAGAGTGACTTCGAGTTGTATGTAAAAAAAGGTAAATAAAAACATAAAAAACACAATGCAAAGCATCGTTTTATTGGTAAGCAATTTTCTAAAATCAGAAAAATGTATTTTATTGCGTGTGTTGGTATCGGTATTGTCTTTTAAGGTACAGTTGAGAAGGAATAACAAACAAAAGAGAAAGCCAACAAAACTAAACAATAAAGGAGGATGAATTTTAAAAATCAGCATTCCAAGCAAGGGGCCTATGGCGGTCCCTATGTTGGAAAAAATGAGTCTTGTCGATAAAATGTCGACTTTGTCAGCTTGAGAGACGTTTTTTACTAAAAAAGATTTTGCAGCAGGAAAATAGATACTGCTTCCTAGTCCAATGAAGACACAGGAGAGGAGCAGGAGGTAAAAATTATGCGTAAAACCAATGAACAGATAGCCTGGAATTCTTATTGCTAAACCCAAAAGCATGGTTTTTTTGATATGGACATAATCGGAAAGTATGCCTCCTAAAAGAGAGCCTGCTCTTTGACACCAAAAAGCAATACCAATGATGGTCCCCACTTCTATCGCACTGAGAGAATTCAATTTGCTTAAATAGATCGCCAAAAAAGGAACGACCATAAAAACACCAACATTGCTCAAAAGTATGGTTATGAGAATGAGTTTTATGCTTGCCTTGAAACTGAGGATTTTCCGTAACATTTCATTTTTCGATTATAAGATTTATTTTATTTGCTCCTGAGAGTGCCTTTCATAGCGCTGTTTTTGAAGTTCGACCAGTGGTAAAAAAATTCTGATACCGATTTTTCATGAGGTTGACGATCTCTTGTTCTTGTAAGGCGCATGGGGGGAGAAGCATTTTTTTGGTATACTGCATGTTTTAAGTATATATGCTTTAATGTTTCTGTTGTTTGGAGGGCGAAAAATATTTGACTTGAGAGTTTTTTTGCTCCAATTCTTTGCCAAAGTCTTGAGGTTTTTTTTCCTTTGTGTGTAGCATATAAGATGATAAATGTTCTCATCAAATTTAGAACATTGGAAACCTATGAGGCCCGTTTCTTGAGTGGTAAGCTTTAAGGGGTTTAATAGCTAAGTCAGGGATTATCTCTTTTATTTTCAAAACAGATTCAGGTTGAAAGGTTTCTCCAAGATAGAATAGTTTTTTTAGAGATTTTAATTTTTACTCCCAAGATACGATAATAAGTTTATCCGCAAAACTTGACAGGCAAATGATGGTATCGATAAAAAATTCTTCGATAGCTGCACTTAAAGTCTCAAGATCAACCATAGAGGCAAATGAATAATATGGTACTTTGAGAAGGCGACAAATTTCATGGGCAAACAAAAATCCGCCCCATAATCTTTCCGCTGTGAGACAATTGGCAACAGATTTTATAGAGAAATCTTTAAAAACAGTTTCGAGTTTTTTTGCAGCAGAGTGTGTTACAAACTCATAATTGAGCACTTATGGCGAAGTGTTGTGGGTACTCTTGTTGTGCCACCCGGTTGCAAAAATGATATATGACATTGTCGCTCATTATTTTTTCGTTTGCATGAGACAGAGGCAAGAGGTAAAAGCTGAGACACCAACAATCATGCAAAAGATGAAAGCAATGTGATTGTTGCAATAGCTGATGATCCATCCACTTGTCCATGAGCCTGTCGCTTGACCAATATTTGAAATAACAAGGATATAACTAAAAAGAATGCTGGCAGAGAGGGAGGCGGTTGTTTTTCCTGCTTGATAGTATATTTCTGGAATCATAACAGATTCATAGATACTGTAGGCAATTAGTGCAGTCACAGCGGTAAGGACTCCACCCATGAGGAAGAATGAAGCGAAACTTCCCATAAGCCATAATAGGTAAAAAGTTGTTTTATCGGAAAGGCTAAGGTGTTTATTGATTATTCCTTGCCAGATACAAATGCTGATTCCAACAATGGAAAAGAAAATTCCACTATAAGGGGCCAGATTGCTGTCAAATTTATTGAGAAGTGTTGTGGTGGTGATAAAAATTCCCATGAGGAATGCACAAAGAAAAGCTGTGACCAGCAAATAAATAATAGAATGATTATATCTTATTGTTTTTAAAGAAGAAAGAAGAGAGGTGTTTGTTTTTTTATTCTTTTCAACGGATGATTTTTTATGGGGGTAGTGATAAACAATTTGAATCGATAGAACACAAAGATACAAACTAATGATTGCAAAAAAAGCCATTAGAAAAGCTGATGCGTTATATTTTATGGCAATTGTTGCAACAAGTGGGGCGATAACAACCGCAGCGTTTTGAAAAAAAGAATAGAGAGTTAATGCGCGTTTAAGAGCATTTCCATTGAGATGTTTTGATAAAATTTCTCTTAAAAATGGCTTTGAAATTGCTTTTGAAAAAGCCATTAAGGTAAAAAAGATCAACCATGCAGAAGGTGTGGTTGACAGGATAATGCACAGGAAAGCGGTACTCCTTAAAATAAAGGCGGTAGCCATTAAAAGTTTGCGCGAAAATCTCTCTAATAAACCCGTTGTGGTTACCATGAGAATGCTTTCGAGGATTACTGATCCAGCGAGATAAAAAGCAACATTTGCAGCAGTTATGAGAGAAGAGCTTCCAAGGATAGGGAGGACAAAGAAATAGGAAAATTCAGAAAGAAAAACTGCGCTATAGATGAAAAAAATTATTTTATTTGTGCCCATGGAATTTCTATAGAAGTGTTGTTAAATGATCAAAGACATTTTGTTGTATCTTTTGAGGAAGTTTTGTCAGCTCTGTTTTTGCTGTACACATTTCATTGCAAGAGTATCCTTCCTGATTTATCAGCCAGTCCACTGCAAGAATATTGTTTTTTCTACGACGTTTTTAGAAACACTGAGCATTTCAGGATAGAACTTTTTTTGCCATATACGCTTATAAAGCAGCTGTTGTTAGGATCGTTTTGTGTCCCCGCGTGCACCATTTCCAATATAGTTGTTTTCTTGAGGTTTGCGGAATTTCATAAACACAGCTTTTCTAATAGGAATTAAATATGACAGAAGGGAAATTGAGAAAAAGGGTGTTTAATTTTAACTCAAGTTCATCAAACAATATACATTTTGCACGCGTTCGCGCAGCTGCATATTGCACACCAAACCTCTTTAGGGAAGATTTTACGGCATCACTTAATGCTGGATGACGTTTTAATCCTAGATTAAGAACATGACATAAAATCAATGTAAGCTTTCCTTGACTTAGCAACAATACTGCGTCCTGATGTTTGCCCAATAATCGTGAGATCATTGAGACCTTGATTTCAGATTTTTTCCTGATAATTTTGACTGTCTCTAATCCACTTTGATAACCAATTGACATCCCGCATTCTTGTTCCTCCCATGAAACTCTTACAAAGAGGATGTACAAATTCCTATAGATTGTCAATATATGAATGATTTTATAAGTTTTTCACGAAATTATATTTTTTAGTGGAAGGTTATTCATGCTCTTGAAATAGAGAAGAAAAATGATTGCGTTCATTAATCATCATTCAATTCTTTCTTAGCGCATGCGTTGATATTTGCCCCCATGGCGTTGTAAAAATCCTCTCTCAATGAGGGTGCGTCGTAATCTAGCAAAATCTACCGTAAAGAGATTGCATATCTTGGAGACTTCTGTTTCGCTATAGATTTTTTCCCTTTGAAAAGTTTCTACAATTTTTATAAGCATCTCTTCTGTTTCTAAGTGGCGGTCGTTTAAATTTTCTCTCTCCCGCACATTTTTATCTTCTAGTGCTTGCCAAAGTGTTCCTTCCGCTTGAAATCCTGTTGGTGTGTTTTGAATAAGACCAAGATTTAAAAGACGGTTGATGGATTTGTGAATGGTTTTGGCATCACAATCGACAGTTTTGAGGATATCAGAAAGATTTTTCGCACCAAGGATAATGGTGGCGTAAATAGCGCGCAATGTCGGTGAGGTCATGGCAGAAATCAATGAATTGCGGGTATTGCGTTTGTGAAGTGCTTCTTTTCCCATAGGCAAAAGATCATTGCGAAGGGGTAGTTCATTGACCTCTAGGAGTTCTGTTTGGAGCGATTGTGTGCGGACAATTTGTTCAGCAGGGGTTCGTTTGCGAATAATACCAAGACCACTTTGGCGATATTTGTGGTTTTCGGGGAGTGTTAAAGCTTCATAGGATCCATCAAGGCGGTAGAGAATTTCCTCCCACAAAGGGGTTCTGACTCGTCGCACCCGTTGCTCTCCATCAACAGCAACGGTTGTGGTCATGGTTGGTTCATGCAGACAGAGATAACCACCAGCGCTGATATATTTCCAAAGCGTGGTAACAAATCGCACATCATCTGCAGGCGTTCCAGCATCAAGCCAAGCAAAATCTATGGGTCCCCAAGATTGGAGCATTTCATCATCAAGAGAGAAGAAATTTTCATGGATAAATGTTACCATGCCTTTTTCAATATGCTCGTCTTGGAGCAGTTTTTGCCATGCTTCTTCAGCGGATTGTCCTTCTACTGAAAAATCATCAATGGTGATCAATCGTGGTTGATAATTCTCAAGGACCCTTGAGGGATCAAGCAAAGCTGTACGTTCTTCCCACGTGGAGGATTCTAAAAGTTTTTTATCCTGTTGCCATGCTTGTTTTGCTTTTTGCAGTGCTTTCGCAATCATGCGTGTGCTATCACCTGCACCGATTTCAAGGACTGTGCGCGGTCTTGCCATTTGAATGAGTGTGTAAATGAGTTCAATACTGTTTTCTGTTCCCATACCAGGTCTTATCAGGGGCATCTTTTGATCCTTATTCTTTTACCAAGCGCAGCATTCCTGTTTTGACAAAAAAAGTGGTTGTTTGTTCCATGGGGTGTTGTTGCATGATGTTATCGTTTTTTGCTTTTAAATATCAAATTTTTGCAATGATTGTTTGCTGTTCCACACCAAGTGGTTTAGCAAAATCCCATTAGTTGATATGGGGGAGAAACAATGATGTTGGTTGGGATTTTATTGTCATGTCCTTTTTGTGCATGGTTTGTGTGAGAGAAAAGATGGCAAAATCTGTTAAGCATGATCACCTTCCTTTTTTTGTAGAGTGTTGTTGACGATAAAGCCTAATATGCCTGTGATCATAGTGGCGATGCCGATGATAAAGAGTGTGTGTTGGGTATGATACACTTTTACAAAACCTGCACTGATAAAACCAATGCACACAGCTGTTTGTATGATGAAAATATAAGCGGGCATTTGGCTGTTTCGCTGTTCTTTTTGGATGGCTTTCATCATAAAACTTGCCATGAGGGCATTTTGCACACCATTGGCAGCCCCAAGAATAAAAAATGACAGCATCATCAGCCATATGAAGTTTGTTAAGGAAAAGCAGAAAATGGCCAAGCCAATGGTTGCAGCAGCCAGTGATGCTCCAGCGGCATTGCCAAGGCGGTGGAAAAGGCTGGAAAAGCAGAGTGGACCAACCACAAGACCAAGACTGAGCATGCTGCTAATTATTCCATAGGTTTGTGCACTGAAGGAGAGTTCGGTACGGATGCGGACAATCGACAACACATTAAGAGCAGAGGTGAGGATGATGGTGATAATAAGGGGGGCAAGAGCATAGACAACCGTTTTTTTACGCAAAAGCCCTGGTAAGTCTAGCCCTTTTTTGCTTTGCTGTGCTACGTTTGTTGTTGGCGCATGCATTTTAAAACTTTTGAAGCAGTATGTGGTGATCAAGGCTGCACAGAGAACCATGATTGAGAGTGCAAAGAGCCCTTTTTGCCCGTTTGATAGACCATATAATACACCCCCTAATAGCGGTCCGGCAATATAACCAAGATTACGAAACGTTTGGATAATACGATTGATGCGGTCTAATTGCTGATCGTTTTTTGCAAAATCAGGCACAGCAACAAGGATAGCAGACCAAAAGAGTGAACCCGCACAGCCCAGGGCAAAAGAAAGGGCAATATAAAGCCAAAACTGGTTGGCGATTGCGGCTGTGGCTATGAAAAGTGCTTCAAACAATAAAACAACAGTAATTGTGTGCGCTGGCTGGAAATGATGCAAAAGACGTGGGGCAATAGGGCCTGCGCAAATTCCTCCCATAAGCCCTGCAAAAAGCAGCATGGAAATGGAGGCTGTACTTTCGGCTAAGTGTAAAGCAAATGTCACTTGAGCCGTTTCATCAGCAAAGCTGCAAACCCCCAAAAGGAGAAAAAGTCCTATTTGGGCGAAAATCATGGATTTTTTCTTTGTCACAATGCTCCCCAACATGCTAAAGCTTTTACAGCTTTTAAAATTTCCTCCCATTCATATTTTTATATGTTTATCATGTTATTTTGTTCTGTCTAGTTTTTTCCTCATGCTTCAATTGAGAAAAGAAGCTTTTTTCATAAGTAGTTTCTGTAGAACGGGTACAATATTCATTTGCGGAGATGAGGCGTTCTTTGATATTAAGTAAGGGCAATGTGAGAGGATTAGAGGTGGGAAAAATGTCTCATATGAGAGACGGTAATACAAAAGAACAGTCAGGAAAGAGTATAAAAAAAGCTGTACAGTCTGTACAGCTTTTTGAAGTGTTTGTTTTATAGAACATAAGCTTTTAAAGGGTGAAAGAATCCTTACGGCTTCTGTAACCATAATAACCAAGAACACTGGAAATTGCAGCGCCTATCAAACTGCCTAAAAAGCCCCACCATCCCATATTCGAGGCTGTGTTTGTGACTTTTGTAGCGGTGTTTTTGGCTCCTTTGATGGCATCCTCCAGATTATCAGAGAGGGTTTCAGCCCGTTCTTCAAGCACTTTTATCGCTTTTGCAGTTTTTTCCTCTGCACTTTGATAAACATGAATGGCTTCGTTGGCGGCTGTTTGTGCATCCGCACGGCTCATGCCATCTTTTGTGAGGGCGTTGATGATATCACTTCGATTAAATTTTTCTGTCAAATCTTCTACACGATCAGAAAGGCGTTCCTCTAGATTTTTCAGAGTGGTACGGTAATGCGAAGGATTCTTTTTAAAAGCTGTGATTGCCTCCCCAATATCACTGAGTGCTGCCTGATAGGATATTTTTAAGCGCTCAGGGTTGAGGGCAGGAATGTCGCTTTTGTTGAGAAGGGTACGCAACTCACTGCCAAGTTGGTCAAAATTGATACCACTGTCGCTGTTTTTGGTTAAAAACTGTGCAAAATCCTCGCTGTTTAATTTTTCCAACAAAGGGGAAATGTTTGTTTTGAAACTATCTATAGTCTTTTCGATCATTGAGCTATTTTCTAGGGCTGCTTTAGCCCCTATTTTTGCGGTGCTTGAAACCACGTGGATGGCTTGAAGGGTCATCAGCAGTGTTAAGAGAGCCCAAGTGAGAAAGCCATGCAGGGTTCCTGAGGATTCAGCAAAACGCCCGGCAACAAAACCGCCCAAGGCAAGGCTTATCAGCATGACGATGAGAGAGCTCATACCAAAAGAAAAGAAAGAACCTTCAAAAGGGTTTGAAGAAGTGAAATCCATTTGGCTCAAGCCTAATGCTGCCACTAGAAAAGAAAGGCAGATTGATGTGGCAAGAGCTGTTAGAAGTCCGGCAAAGATAGCAGACCATGAAATGGGTGGTTGAAAAAATGGATAGTCTGTCTCGAGGGATGTTTTCCCAAGAAAATGTGTATCGAAGGGTGTGTCTTCAGGAATGCGGGTTTCCATATTTTATCTCCTTTACTGATGCTGGAGATAGAATGCTTGCTGCCCCATTATGTTCCAAAATAGATGGTGAGATGCTAAAATGAAGAGAAAAACACTACAATATTTTATGAGAGGAAAAATGTTGAATATATAAACTCTAAAGATCTAATTTACGCCTGAAGAAATGTATGTTTATTCCTATGCTGTATAGTATCATTGAATCTCTTATGTGAAAAATATTTTAAAAATAGAGTTAAAGAGTTAAAAGGTCTGGTGTCAGAGAAAAATAAATATCAACTCAGCACATCATAAGAGCTCACGGCTTAAGTTAAATAAAAAAGCGTATTTATTTTTTATTCTATAATATTTTCACTAAATTAGACGCTAATTTTTATTATGTTTGTCTTAAGTAGAAAGTTTTATGAAATAAGTGCAATATATTGGGTTTTGGGTGTGTTGTAGAAGTCTCATTATGCTCTATGAGCTGATAGAGTTAAACTCTTTACAATAATGATTTATGTTGATACGGTTTTTAAATTATTGTCGTATACACTCTGTTTGTACTATAGCGATTTTGGGGTAGAGGCGTGTGAGGTTGTTTTTCTTCTTTGTGTTTTATCGATCAACTTTGATGGATTGTGTATAAAAAGTTGGATTTCTGCTGTGAAGAGGAGGAGTGCTTTTTCTTATGCCATCAATGGAAAAAACAGCGGAAGGCTGTGGTAGAGTGTGTGTAAAGGAAGATTCTTCATGGATTGAATTTTTGCATGTGAAGCATGGAGAATAGAATTTTATTTATTAAAAAAATAATTGAAATTTTATTTCAAAAAGTAAAATAATAATACTTTTCATCATGATTATTTATCTATATAAGAAAAAATATCATTATATTTTTTAATTTTCAATTAAATACTATTTAATATCTAACTTTAAAAGTGTGATTTTATTTATGAATCGTAAATATACTTTGCCATTTATTATACTTATTGTATGTTTGTCGACAGGGGGATTAATCTCTACTGATATTTTTTTACCAGCACTGGGGGATATGCGTCAGTATTATCAAGTGACACAATCTCAAATTCAAAGCGCAGTGGCTGTTTTTTTGTTTGCATTGGCACTTGGACAGCTTATTTATGGACCTCTAAGTGATAATTTTGGGCGTAAAAAAACACTTCTATTAGGCTTATTCTTGTGGTTATTCACGACAATTGGTGTGATTTATACAGTTCATATTCATGCTTTTCTTGTATTACGTTTCTTGCAAGGTCTTGGAGCTTGTGCGGGGCTTGTCTTAAGTCGCGCGATTATCAATGATTTGTTGGATAAAAAAGCAGCAGGAAAACTTTATTTGATTGTTTTCCCTTTTATTGGAATGTCGCCAGCACTTGCACCTTTCATTGGTGGACTTTTGATACAAGCTTTTCATTGGCAAGCCACTTTTATCTTTTTAGGTTTTTTTATATTTTTAACCATTTTATTATGTTTTTTTGTGCTAACCGAAACTCTCCCCCCCCAAAAGCGACAGCCTTTTTCTCCAGTAGGATTTATGAAGGTATATCTAGACGTTCTCAGAAATAAACAATTTATTTTTTATGCACTTATTCCGTGTTTTTCTTATGCGGCCTATTTTGCTTATATTGTGGAGTCGCCTTTTTTACTCACGACTTTGGGGTTATCGCCGATCTATATTAGTTATAGCTATATTGGTGTCTCATTGCCCTATATTTTGGGAAATTTTTTGGCGCGGTGGTTTTTCGAACGCGAGTCTATGGAAAAGACTGTAGGAAGAGGCTACATTATTTTTGCTATAGGAGGAGGGCTCTTTGCTTTGCAAATGTATCTAAGCCCATGGCCTCTTGTAACAAGTTTTATGGCTATTGCTGTTCTTACTTTTGGCAATGGTTTTTTATTACCTTTAGGGACAGCATTGGCTATTTCATCGCATCCGCAAGCAGCAGGAGCAGCCTCAGGAGTTATGGGCTCTTTGCAATTAGGAAGTGCTGCACTCAGTGCGGCGATTATCGGAGAAATCTCTGGTCATAGCCCACGGGCTATGGCAACTTTATTAGCAGTGTGTTGTATGATTGGTTTTATCATTTATATTCAAAAAGCGCGTCATTTTATGACTTCAGAAATAAGTTGAGTAAAATGATAGAGAGTATTATGCAGGAATATTTCTGATGTTTTACACGCTTTTAAACTCTGTTATTGAGTTATTTTTTATTCAGTTGTTTAATTGAGCGGGATTAAAATTGATCATAAACTTTGTTTGAATTTAACAAATTGGTTGTTATGGGGCAACATAAAGTTTTAACATACCTTTGTATTTTCATGACATTTAGGAGAAAGAGTTTGGGCTCTGATGTGCGTTGAAGCAAGAGGAGGAATAGATCAATGAGCTGTCCTGTTGTTATTCTTTCTCCTGTGATGCCCATTTGGGATGAGGGGGCTTTTTGTGCTCCATTGACAAAGCTCTGCGCAACAAAAGGATTTCAAGTAACGCCGCTGGATACACTCTCGCTTTTTCCTAAGAGTTTTCATTTTTTCAATCATTCTGCTATCGAAATTTTATCTTTTATGATAGAAGAACTCAAAGAGTATTTTAAAGAGCCTGCGGTGTTTGTGGGATTTTCTATGGCTGGAATGTTGGTACAAATATTGGCATCACGGCTTCTTAATGTTCGGGCTGTACTTGCTGTCAATGCACCAGGCTATCCAGATAAGCTTTTGCAACGGCGCCTTGGAGATATTTTGTTTCACTTAGAAAATAATGATTTGGCGGGCGCTTTGGAAATACTCAATGTTTTTATGCATTCTTATGGAGGCACTAAAAAAAGAGTTGCCTTGGAAATTCCGAAAGATCAAAAAAGCATAGCTATTGAACGGATGACAAGGGGATTTAAACTCTTATTGGCATTGGATGCTAGAAATGAGATTGTTAAGTATAGGGGTAAGTTTTTAGCATTGGTGGGTGAAAAATCGCAACTTGCAACAGTTGATAATCAAACAAAAAGCCAATGTGTTAATCATGAATATCGAATAATTTCTGGGGCTGCTACGCGTTTGTGGGATGATAATCCTGTTATGACGAATGCAATCGTTAGCGAATGGATGGAGGGATTATGAAAAAAAGTTCTTGTGCTCTTGGGTAATGGGCTAGGACTAGAAATCGGCAAGGGGCATTGAAGGTTTTAAAGCCCATAAAAATTGTTCATTGAATTCACTTATAGTGATATGGGGCGGGAATGTTGGAAACATGAAGGAAGTTGTCTTCCTTAAACGATTTGGTGAAAAATTTTGGTAAAAATTACTGGATTTTATGCTCTTTTGCTTGCTGTTGTTGCCAGTTAAGGAAATGTCGCAAAAGAGTTTGTTTTTCATTTAAGAGAGTATCGATTTCTATATCTTTTTTCCGTTCTTCTTTAGTGCTAAAAGTTAGGTCTGTTTGCTGATAGATATTCTGTAAGATACATCATTGGTTTTCAGCGGCCTTTTCATTTTTATGTTATCGGAAAAAATATTGAAGGCTTATAGGCTGAATTGGATTTTTGCGGTGTCACTTTTCTAGCACACAATGTTGCAATAAATTTTGCACTTTAGATGAAGAGGATGAGATACAGGCATCATACGATGTTGTTTTTATCTCGCCATTAATCTCTGCTTTTGATGTTAAAATAAATAGTTTTGATTAATTCAATAGAAGAGGATTTATCTGGTTATTCCATTTAAAATACAAAACAAAGATTAATAGTCATTGTAAATTAATATATTATCTTTCATTAGGAGGATATGAAGGAAATTCAGAGACTTGGTGTTCCTCAAGCGTTTTAAATAATCGTTACTTTTTATAAATCAGGAAGAGATAGTGTGAAAAGATAGGAAACAGTATCATTGACAGAAACGCTTTGCAAATTTTATTAAAAAATATGTCCGTGAAAAGTTGATTGCAAATATGTGCTGTTTAGTTATTTGGTCTTAACTTGCTGTAAAAATTTCATAAAGTGTTTCTTTTATGCTTTTATTTAGATTGCGTAATAGTTGTGTGCTCGCTTCGAGAAAATGTTTCTCAATTGGATAGCAGGAACAGCTCTTTTTTCTGTAAGATGTGAAGATTTAAGAGGTGATCATTTTATGCTTTTATTTTCTTTTCAATTAATCATTATGTGGAAAATAATTTGATATGGTGTGTGGGGGTGGAAACAAATTTTTGACGTAATTCATCTTGATAGAAGATTCATTGTAATTTTTTCAACAACTCGTGTCCTAATCTGTTGTGATACGCGGTAATTTTTAAAGCAAAAAAGAAAGGGCTTTTATGTATCGGATTGATTACAACAGTTATCGTTCTGTTAAGAGTTTTAATCGTCGAGTTCGTTTTCTTGTCATGCATTATACGTCTATTGATTTTAAAGCCTCTGTCATGGCTCTTACAGGGGAAAAGGTTAGTGCACACTATCTTGTTCCTGATCCTTCAGAGCAGACATATCGTGAGGCTGGATTTAAGGATATGCGTATTTTTAATCTGGTTGATGAAAACGAGCGTGCGTGGCATGCGGGTGTTAGCGCATGGGCTGGGCATAGTCGTCTCAATGATACATCTATTGGGATTGAAATCGTTAATTTAGCAACAGGTCATTCTGAGTCTTCAGACGAGACCACTGATTTAATGAATCATAATGGCGAGGAGTTTAGCTTTCCTCCCTATAATCCAATACAAATTGATGCCGTTAAAGAGCTTGCATTGAATATTCTGCAACGATATCCTGATATTATGCCAACAGATGTTGTGGGGCATAGCGATATTGCTATTGGAAGAAAAAGTGATCCAGGAGCAGCTTTTCCGTGGAAAGAACTTTATAGGGTAGGGATAGGGGCATGGTATGATGATGAGACCAAAAATCACTATCAAGAACAATTTTCTAAGAGTTTTCCATCTAAGGAGGAGGTTTTGGCAAAGCTGAAATGTTATGGGTATGATATTTCAGCGGCATCTACGGAAATAGGATATAAAAATTTAATTCGAGCTTTTCAGCTTCATTTTCGTCAAGAGAACTATGACGGGATTCTTGATGTTGAAACAGCGGCAATTCTTTATGCATTGGTTGATAAATATTTTTCGTGAATTCAGTTCGTTTGAATTAAAAGATATTTTATGATAACATATAAACGCTTATTTTTTATTGATTGGTTTCATATAAAAAAGAGCGTTCATCGTTTTTTAAATTATATATTATGATATAAGGTGTTTTGTGGAAACATAACTCTATGGAAGACTTTATGATTTATATAGATGAAGTTTTACAGTTTCATTCTGCTTCCTTTAAAAGCATCCAAAGTTAAGATGTTGTGTATAATGGGATCATGCAAGATAGAATGCCTCAAACAAAAAGGGCTTCTATCGCGTGTTTACCTGTTTGTTTCAGCTTTTTTGGGTGTGTATTGCACATATATTTTACAACGGTATTCTTAAAGAGTATAGAATTCTCTGTGAAGTGTATCATCTATTGTGCATCATTATTCTTATGCTTAAATAAAGGAGAAGGTCGGCACCATTCTACACTTTTCTTGCCCTTAATGTTGAGTCGATAACCTTTGACATTTGAAACGATTCATAGGTATTTATCGTTTTTTTATTCAGCTTTTATTGCTAATCCTCTTTGTGATGTGCAAGGGAATAATTTTTCTTGATTCAACACGGAGGAATTGGGAATAAGAGAATCTGATGGTATTCAGGTTTCTTATTCAAGTTGAATAAAGATAAATTATCATTATAAATCAATATGTTGTCTTGCTTTAATGTTTTATTCTATTATGCTGCAAAATACCATCATTGAAGGTCATGATACAAGCGACATAAAGAATACAAAATTTAATTGAAGTATTTTAAAAATAAAGATAGGCAAATATTTAGGATGGGATTTTTCTGTCGTCCTTTATACAAATGAATCATAAATATCCCCTTCAAGTTTCTTCCTAGAGCAATTGAATTATTTACAAACTGATGCTGGTAGGTATTTTTGTGCTTTGAGAGGAGTGAGGTTTCTTGTTCAGTGCAGTTAAACTGAAAATTTGGGATAGAGCTCATCTAAGAAGATCATGCCTTAAATTATAGAGATTAGACTATAATTTACCAAAAGAAAGATCAATTAGATAATAAAGCAGTGAAGGGCACGCTTTAAAGAGCAAGAAAAAGATTGTTTGAATTGATGGCTAACATTCTATGAAGTCTTTTTTATCAAGCTTATAAGGTTAACCATTCTAAAAATATTTTTGTGCAATTAAGTCACCTTTTGTCAGAAGGATTAAGAAAATAAGTATCCGGAAAGGTTGCTTATGATATTTGATTGCAAAAATAAAAACTGGCGACTTATGTCGCCAGTTCTTCAAAGCTCTAGCTTATTAGAATTAGAATGAACGCTGTAAACGGATCATACCTTGGAATGCACTTTTTCCATGAAAGAAAGGTTTTTCATTATCATGTGCATCCTTTATAACGCGATCATCGTTCCAAGAAACGTAGGTCAATTCAGGTGTAATCACAAGACCTGGAACCAGCGTGTATGCAATATTGACAGATGTTGCAAAGGTTTTTACAGCACTATAAGAAATTTGAGCATTTAAATCTGCTTTTGGCGTAAGTTTGTAAGTAGCACCAGCCCAAGCAGCCCATTTACCGCCCCAGTTTGCATAGATCGTTGTGCTGCGTCGTGATAACTCACCATCTGCATTTTCGGTGTAGTAATCAACACCATTTTTATAACCAGCCATTACCCATAGGTTGAAACGGTCGTTAACATTGAAATCTGCACGTATTTTGCCAGCCCACTTTTTATAGTAAGCATCATATGCTGCAACGGCTGAAAAACCACCCCATTTTTGCATAAACTTTATACCCAAAACCACATTAGGGGTGTAATTCTTAATTGCTTTACTTGGAAGCGTATCGTTTGTGATAGGAACAAGTTTCCCATCTTTCTCAATATAGCTGTCTCCTATTGTTCTTTCCTTTGGTGCTTCAGGAAGAGAATCTGCATTATTGCCTACTTCAACTCCGATAATAGCAGAAAAGCCGGCATCACCGTTAAAGGTATAAGAAATAAAATTGGTGCGTGTTGTACCGGCAGGTGCTACGCTGTCGTCATTGAGAACATTTCCATAACCACCAGTCCAGCTGCTGAAAATGGTATCGTCAAGACCTACACGAAATCCACCAAGTTCAATATAAGCGGCTGAAAGTCTTGCACCAGCGCCATTTTTACCATCACCCCAGCTTGAGAAAATTCTCGCATATGAACGAAGGGTTCCCATTTCTGTTTCAGAGGCTGCTTGAAAAACAAGAGTAAGCCGTGATGATGAGCCGTAGGTTTTTCTTTTGTTGTTTAGTTCAGCTTCGGTTGTTGCATCAATATTACCACCGCCAACAAAATCAGCACGAACACTTCCTGACAAACGCATGCAGGTTTCTGTTCCAGGGATATAGAAATATCCTTTTCCGTAGGCATCACAAACGCGAACATATTCTACGGGTTCAGGTTCGGCAACAACTTTTGAAGCAGCATGTGCTCCAGAAATTGCTAAAAAAGCTGCTGTAGAGCTTAAAAAGAGGGATTTAATATTCATATGGGATCTCCAAGGTCCGTTTAATTTTCTTCTAAAGAATATCATTTGCCTAATGCATTAAAGACAAAGGCATAAGTAAAATACGCGGTACTTATTATTCTAGCTATACTAATATTTTGAGAGTTTCAAATATGAAATGAACTTTTTGTAATGTATTCATGTACTATTCGAGAAGATGTTGTAAAAAAGACACAATTTTTGTTTCATTAATTTTTGCTTCCTATGGAGTCAATCAAGAAAAAATTTCAGATAGTTGGGAAAAAAATAGAAAATGTCTTGAACTTTCTATTGATACCATTTATGCAACTCCTTGGAGAGGTGGCCGAGTGGTCGAAGGCGCTCCCCTGCTAAGGGAGTAGGGCTCAAAAGGCTCTCGAGAGTTCGAATCTCTTCCTCTCCGCCATTATTCAGTAAAATCAGTATTTATATAATAAGTTAGAAAACTTTGGTTCTTTTGACTTATCTTTCTTTTTATCCTATCCCAATTTCTGTTGTTTTTTAATTGTTTCTATTGTTAGACACTTTCTATCAGTTGTTTTGATATAGAGCGATGCTCTTTTATTTTTAGTTCAACCAAACAGTGCTTTTATTCGCAAAACCTTATTAGCATTTACATGAACCGTGCGTAGAGCCATAGGTGAGAGCAAGAGTGCGTGGTCTGTTCATTTATGTTGTTCCACAAACCTTACAGTGAGGATTTTTCTTGAGAGAGCGTTCTTCTATGAAGAGCTGGCTGCTCCATATTCCCACGCGGCGATCAGTGGAAAGAAGGCTTCCATAACCACCCAAAAATTTAAGAGCATCATTAGCACACATGGCGGCTGAAAGAGTATTCATAGGAGGAAATGTAGCAACTTTGAAGTTATTATTAATCATAACACAAGCATCATAAATAAGATGGTCACTTTTTGCCGGAAGATTGCCTAGGGATGAGCTGCATGCGTAACAACCAGTTTGCTCGGGTATGTAAAATGGACCAAAGACAGCTATATCATTAACATAGCCAGAATTTATATAGGCTTGTTTATTTTTTACACACCATTCATTGATCCATACTCCTAGCTGATCAGGAGAATCAGCAAAAATAATCCATAAATCAGCTTTGGGTAACTTTTTGATATCTTTTTTTACGCTCATCAACACTTGTATGTCCCCCATTCCTCTTTAACTGTTTCTCCGTAGCAATTTACGTCTAAAAACAGTTGTTTTCAGAACTCATCTTTCTTTATTTATTAAAAAATTGTCTGGCAAGGTCGGTTACTTCGATTACATTATTACGATTAAGAATTAAATTTCTCATCCATAAGGAGTATTGCATGATACATCGTGACTCAATATATAAATCTCACCATATCCGTCAAATGACGATCCTCTTTTGCAAACCGGTATCCTAAATAGAAAATCAATAACCGTTACTTTTATCATAAAAATGACAACCTAAAAGAGCGCTTATTGAAGATATTCTTTAGAGATTACAGATAGAAAAAATGAAGAAGTCAAACATGAGATGAAAGCTTTTATCTCATGACAAATAATGGTGAATTTTAAACTTCACCTACAGTTTTTTGATTCACTGCGCTGTAAGAGAAATCAAATTCCCTCATTTTATGAGAGGAAGTATAATTACTAATTAAAATATTACTTTTGAGTGATTTATAATATTATATAAATTCTTTCTAATTCACGTATAAAGTGATTAAATTTTTTCTATGGATATATAGAACTAAACAGACAAGTTTATAAACACTCTGTTGAATAAATTAGTTTTTATAGATTTATTTTTTGTATAATTTATCCTTTTTATTTTTATCGTAGATTATTCTAAAGAGATTGAATAAATTTCATTTCGAATCTTTTGATGATAATTTAGGTATTTATTTTAAGGTATTTTGTACGAGAAAATAGAAAAATGTTTACAAAAAAAATTCTGTTGAGAGAAGGCTTATTGCTTATCATATTTTTGCTGACATATCTTGTTTCCTCCTCGTATGGTTATACGGGCGTGGATAAATTATTTTGTTCCCAAGTCGTTAAGGAGCGGGATGATGCTGTTCAGAGGCTGGATTCCGTTGAGTTTGAAAAGGAAAATGCGCAACGGGGATGGAATGATACAATGAAGGTATTAGGGATAGCGGTAGAAGATTTGAAGAGAGTAGCTCTTGAACAGCAGGAACTCTATTTGGCATTGCTGAAAACGATGCCAAACAACAAACAACTTACTTATAAATATGAGATAACGCAAAGACGAAACGCTGCAATTTTTGAGCGGCTTGAGAAGGTTTTTACGCTATTTGAACATGTTGAGAAAAGAACAGAAGCCTTTCGCGCTTTAAACAAAATCGATCAATTTAAGGATCAATCTCAGTCATTACATACTTTAGAAGTGGTTTCTAAACATCATGGGCATATTGATGGACTTAATAAAGAACTTGAAAGGCTTAATCACGAAGTTGATCGTTTAAACAAGAAACTTCAAAGTCTGAAAAAAATATCGCGATAAAGAAACAGAAAGTTGTTTATTGATGCAATGGGGAAGAATGCATCAGATGATTAACAACGATGTCATTGAAAAAGGAATAAACGGTGGGATTTGCAATAGTACTTATCATATCCGTTATGATTATTATAGGAACTCTTTGTTTTTTGTGTAACAGGAACTGTGAAAGAGCGGAAAAAGATCGATGGAAAAGATATGGAAAGGCGCGAGAAATACGCTCTGAAAATGAAGAATCAAATGAGACCAGCATAAAAAGAAACACGACCAAAGAAACACAACCATTGCATGAGACACTTCAAAATCTAGATCATAAAGTTTCGAGAGTCTCTTCAGCATTTGACACAGAATCTAGAGTTTTAGCGTTTAAAGAAGCTATGGAACTTTCATTGAAGGATTATAAAATAATCTTCTGCATATTTATAATCAATGTGGCTTTAGGTTCTGTTGTCCGGATGTTAGGTGAAGCCGATAGAGAGTTCGATATTCTTACTCTTATATGTATTTTTATTGCATTCATTTTCTTATGTTTTTTTATAGCTTCTCCGATTATTTTAATTTTACACATACGATTGACAAAGAAATTGAAAAAACAACTTCAGCAATTAGAAGATACTTTTGAGCAGCGAGATAAAGCACTTACAGTACAAAAAAGGAGAAAAAAATGACGGTTTTTATAATATTGTTTTTTCTCGCTACAATAATTATTAGTTGTGTTTTAAACATAGCAATTATCACGCTTTATTATTCTTTTTTTAAGTGTTCGAAATTGTATAAAAAGGTCGTGGCAGAATTAGAAGAAGCGATTAAAGAACGAGATGTGGCACTCGAGGGATTATTCGAGAAAGAACAATAAAAGCAGTACAGAGTTTCAAATTTTTTTGTAGTACCCGTTTTTTAAACATGAAGATGTTTCATACTGATGATTGAATAGATTGTTTCATGTTTTAGATAGAATAAAAAAGAGGGTTTTAAAAATAGAACTCAGATGCGTCTTTAGAATTTTTATCTTCTGTTGCAGATTGGTAAAAGTCTGTACCTATTGATATGGAAACCAAAATCATAGAGCTTTTAGAGCAAGAAAAGACTTTTTTAAAAAAGGAGTTTCTCCTTCTCGAAACAATTCTACAATCGAACTTTCTACTCTGCTGCAACATGAAACTGTTATTATGTGTATGAGCGTTTTAGATGGTTTGACACAAGAGAGCTTTCTAGCACTCAAAAAATTATTAGAATTTATCTAAAATGTATTTTTTAGAGGCATTGAGAAAAATTATTTTCTCAATTTTGTTATAGCATCTCTTGCGTTTAAAAATGGCAAATTACACACAATAAAAAAGAGCATACTGCTCTAGAGAGATCTTTAAATATTTTGATTTTTGAGAAGTATAAATCCTTTGCGTATTAAGGATAATAAAAATATCTTCAAAAGAAGTCTTGATTTAAAATAATTGAGGGACGTATTAAAAAATCCTATACCCTTATGTTTATTTGAATGGCCTTCACATAAAAATGTGTATAAAACAAATAAATTACTATTATTGTTGATGTAAAGTTAAATGGTGCCCGGAAGAGGACTCGAACCTCCACGCCTTGCGGCACAGGTACCTGAAACCTGCGCGTCTACCAATTCCGCCATCTGGGCTTATGAAAATCATCTAAGCGTGTGAAGCAATTCTGTCAATAAAATTATAGAATTTATTTTCTCTATTTAAAATGATTGAATTAACCCTTTGGAGGACATCATGATTTTGAAGGTTTAAGGTGTGATGATTGTCTTTGATGCAATGGTTGAATCGGGATTAAAGGTGTAAAGAATAGGAATACCGGTTGCTAATTCTTGAGATATAATTTGCTCACTAGTGAGACCTTCAAGCGCCATAATAAGAGCACGAAGAGAATTTCCATGTGCTGCGATCAAAACAGTTTGAGAGCGTAAAATATGAGGCTGGATATGATAAAGATAATAAGGCCAAATACGTGCACCAGTATCGCGTAGACTTTCTCCATTCGGGGGGGCAATCGTATAGGAGCGGCGCCACATTTGCACTTGCTCTTGCCCCCATTGTTGGCGTACTTCATCTTTGTTTAAACCAGAGAGATCTCCATAGTTACGTTCATTTAATGCAGAGTTTTTGATCACTTCTAAATTTGATTGTCCCATTTGCTCTAAAATGTGTTGAGCTGTTTTTTGGGCACGCTGTAAAGCAGATGTATATGCGATATCAAACTTTAAACCAGATTCTTTTAGTTTTTTTCCTGCTGCTATCGCTTCAGCATGACCTTTTTCTGTTAAATCAGGGTCTTTCCAACCCGTAAAAAGGTTTTTGAGATTCCATTCGCTTTGTCCGTGACGGATAAGTACAAGTGTGCGTCCCATTATGAATTGCCTCTATTTTATTGATTGTTTAAAATTCATCGTTTAATCCCAAGACATCGAGCATTGAATAAAGACCATTTTCATGGTTTTTGGCCCATAAAGCTGCTTTTAATGCGCCATTGGCAAAGATGGAGCGTTCTTGCGCTGTATGGGAAAGAACAATGCGCTCATGGGAACCGGCAAAAATGACATTGTGTTCGCCAACAACTGTTCCACCCCGTGAACAAGAAAAGCCAATGGAGCCTTTTTCGCGTTTCCCTGTATGGCCAGTGCGTTCGTTGACACGTACATCTTGCAGTATAACATTTCGACCTTCAGCTGCTGCTTGTCCAAGAAGAAGGGCTGTTCCAGAAGGGGCATCAACTTTGTTCGCATGATGCATTTCGTAAATTTCAATATCAAAATCATTGGCTTCTAATGCTTTGGCTGCTTTCTTTACAAGGTTGGCTAAGAGATTTATTCCAAGGCTCATATTTCCGGATTTGACAATTGTTGTATGTTTCGCAAACTCTGCAATTTTTTCTTCTTCTGTTTTGCTAAATCCTGTGGTGCCTATAATATGGACAAGTTTTCTTTGAGCAGCATAGTGAGCATAAAGAATACTCGCTTGGGGTTGTGAAAAATCTACAATCCCTTCTGTGTTTGAAAAAGCTTTTTCGGGATCATCTGTGATGCAAACCCCAAGAGAATCTGAACCAATTAAGGTAGAGGCGTCTTTTCCTACAAAAGGCGAGCCTTTGCGCACAAGAACGGCACAAAGCTCTACATCTTTCCTAAGCTCGGTTGCTGTAATGAGTTCACGTCCCATTCTTCCATTTGCACCAACAACTGTAAGGCGCATTTTTATCTCCTTATGATGCTTTACTGCTCCGTAGTATAGGCAAATTCTTGTCTTCTTTCCAACCGTTCTTTTTCTTAATATAGGGAAAAATTTTTTCCTACTTTAATTTATCCTTTTGTACTGTAAAATTTTATCGTTTAAGGTAAGTAATATAAGATTTACAAATTTACAGAGAGATATTTTTTGTTAGATCATGTGATGGATAGAGTAAAGCTTGCTTGAAAAGCCTAAGAGTAGGTGCACATTGCTTGATACTTTTATTTCTCCCGTTCCTTAATGGGGCACGTTTTTCATGTAAAATAGAATATTTCAAACAAAATACACTTAACTTATGCGCTCGTCTTAAAGAAATAGGGGGTCAATGCTCTTCAAGCTCGTTTTATGATGGTGCGCTTGAAGGGTATAAAGAGAAAATCTCCATAAATAATATAAAATCTATTCTGTACGGTTACTTTTCATAAAAGCATAAATTGGGGGGCACCATCATACGCTTTACTAGCCCTTGGAACTTAAAATGTTCATAGGTATTTTTATACAATTTTTTACACACCAAATATTATCTATCAATAAAAACACATAAAAGGAGGAAAAAGCAGGAAGATGTCTGAAAAGTTGGATTGTTGATACATGGGGGTTGGTTGGATTATTCATTTTTTAGGAAAGCTCGTTGGCAAAAATTGTTATTTTGTAAAAATACATGATAACGCTTTTTTAGTAAGAGTAAGCCGTTATGTATGAGAGTATGTTTTTTCATAGATTGGGAAGAATGGAGGGAAATCTAAGCATTAAGCATTGTTATTTTATTGCCCTCTCTTTCTACTGGTCCTGCAGCTCTTATCTTTAAAGAGGGACTTTAAAATTTTTTGTGAAATATTTTTATCTCTATACTAATCTTTTTATAAAAATGATTTTGGGAGAGCATGATAAGAGGGGTTGAAATAAGAGAGTATGATGGGTTCTTATTTTCTATTCAATAAGATTATGAATCAATCTATTCTTGTATTTTTATAGGCAGGCATAAAAATTTATAAATTGAGAAGTTTTCTTTAGATAAAATTTATTTTTACTTGTGTTTGTGAGAGGAGACTTAGAAATCAAGATCAGCATAGTGAGTACTTGCAACAATTCCGCGGACACGATCTGTTAAAAGAGAACGAAAAGAAGGTCGTGATTTAATTCGCATATACCAGTCTTTGGCAGCGGGGGATTGTTCCCAGTCAATTTCCCCTAGAAAGTCAAGGACAGAAACAGCGGCTGCTGCTGCTAGATCAGCATAGGACAAGGAAGAACCCACTAAGCTATCGCGAGAGGCACACAGCCAATTGAGATAGCTCATATGGGGTGGAATATTGGCTCGTGCATTGCGTAAAATTTGCGAATTGGGAGCGCCTCCGCCAATGGAGAGAGGCATTTCACGTTTATGGATTCTTTCTCGTACAATATGGCGCGTTGCTTCATTTTCAAATTTATTTAAAAACCAGTCGTTAAGACGGCGTACTTCCGCACGATCTAAAGGATTTTCTGGAAAGAGTTTATTTTCTTGTCGTAAACTTCCATGGGTCTCATCTAAATATTCACAGATAACAAAGGGACCTGATAATGGAATTTCGTGTTCATCGAGAAAAACAGGAACATGACCGGCGGGATTGAGAGCAAGAAATTCGTGTCTTCTTGCCCATTCATATTCTTCAATCAGTTGAGTGGTTACACCGTATTCCCCAAGAATGAGGCGTATGAAGCGCGAAGAAGTAGAGAGGGGAGAGTGAAAAAGTGTCAGCATAATTTACACAATTAAATAGAGTGGATAAGAATTCTTTCAAGTCATCCTTTTATAAAGATGCTTGATGAGAAGTACAAGATCATTAGCAGCCGCTGGCAATTATGCTTAATAAATTGTTAATAATATGAATGCCTTCTCTTATGCAATGGTTTGCAAAATAGCAGTACGTAATTCTTCCAAACCATATGATTTTTCTGAAGAGGTTGCAAGGATCTCAGGATAGGCTGCTGGACGTTTGAGAAGCTTTGTTTGTGTGGTCACCATTAATTTTTCCAAAGCATTTGATTTGATTTTATCGCTTTTTGTCAAAACAATTTGGTAAGAAACGGCTGCCTTATCAAGGAGTGTAAGAACGTCTTCATCATTATTTTTGATTCCGTGCCGTGAATCAATCAAAAGATACACACGCTTTAGTGTTGTGCGTCCCCGTAAATAGCTAAAAATCAAATTTGTCCAAGCATCAACCAGATTTTTAGGCGCAGCAGCAAAACCATAACCTGGCATATCTACCAATGCAAAAGGGGGAAGGTCTTCTTTTTGTCCACTGAAGCCATCGGGGACAAAATAATTAAGCTCTTGAGTGCGTCCTGGTGTATTTGAGGTTCGTGCTAAGCCTTTTTGCTGGACAAGTGCGTTGATTAAAGATGATTTTCCAACATTGGAACGTCCCGCAAATGCGATTTCTGGTGGTCCTTCAGGGGGAAGAAAGCGTATTGCGGGGACACCACGAATAAAAACCCAATTGTGAGAAAAAATTCCAGAAAGGAAAGAATCTCTTGTCATTCTTGCACTTCTTTTGGGGACTGCACTTCTTTTTTAGGTGTTTTTTTCCACATGGCTTTCAAATTATCAAAAAGCTCAATTTTAACTCCTTGGCGCTTCATCATGATACCTTGCTGAATGATTGACAATATATTGTTCCATGCCCAATAGATAACAAGACCAACAGGGAAGGAGGCGAGCATAAAAGTAAAGACAACAGGCATCCATGTGAAGATCATCGCTTGAGTTTGGTCTTGAGGAGCGGGATTCATACGCATTTGTAGAAACATCGTTATTCCCATAATCAAAGGCCATGCACCAATCATAAGAAATGCTGGCGTTGTATAGGGCAAGAGACCAAACAAGTTGAAAAGAGACGTTGGATCGGGAGCCGCTAAATCTTGAATCCAGCCAAAGAAAGGTGCATGGCGCATTTCAATGGTGATATAGAGAACTTTATAAAGAGCAAAGAATATTGGAAATTGAACCAACATTGGCCAACAACCAGCAAGGGGATTTATTCTTTCGGTTTTGTACAGTTCTATGATTGCTTGCTGTTGTTTGTTTCGATCATCGGGGTATTTTTCTTTTATTTCTAGCAACCGCGGTTGTATAAGCTTCATGCGCGCCATAGATTTATAAGATTTATTGGCGAGAGGGAAAAGAAGTGTTTTTAAAAGCACTGTGACTAGAAGGATGGCAATACCAAAATTTCCTGTTTGCTTATAAAGAATGTCAATGAGGGCAAACATAGGTTTTGTGATGAAATCAAACCAGCCCCAATCAATTAAGAGAGCAAACTTGTTGATTTTTAGGTCATTTTGATAGTGATTAATGATTTCAACTTGTTTTGCACCAGCAAAAAGGCGATTTGTAACGGTTTTTGTTTCATTGGGGGCTATCGTTAAAGGCGATCCTAGCAAGTCAGATTGATAATGTGTTTGCAAACGATCAAAATAAATAAAACGGCTTGTATATTCTTGATCTTGCGGGGGAATAACCGCTACAGCCCAATATTTATCGGTAATACCAATCCAGCCTCCTGTGACTTTGGAAAAAGTCATGCTCTTTTGTCCATTATCAGGATTTGGATCAAGCTCTGCTAAGGTTTTATATTTTTCAGTTTTGAGCGAATCTCCAGCAATACCGATCATCCCCTCATGAAGTAAATAGGTGGCATTTGTATGTTCTGGTGGTGCTGCACGTGCAACGCGGGCATAGGATGAGAGATAAATCGGTTGATCACTTTCATTGCTGATAGAATCCTCAATGGTAAACATGTAATGATCATCAACAGAAAGGGTACGGCGGAAGATTTGCCCTTGTCCGTTATTATAAATTAAAGTGATGGGTGTTGCAGGTGTTAGGGTTGTATTGTTCCCCTCTATTTGCCACTGTGTATCGGATTGTGGTAAGGCTTTTGCGGGCAAAGATGCACTTGTAAAGCCAAATTCGGCCAAGTAGGTCGTTTTAAATCCTTTAGGATTCAGTAAATCGATTTCCGGTGATTTTTTATCGACGGTTACACGATATCTCTTGAGGAAAAGATCATCAAATTGTGCTCCGACAAGATTAATAGAGCCTTCCAATTCATCTGTTTTGATCGCGATACGCTCTGTTTTGGCTAATACTGCTTTCCGAATTTCAGGAGTCATTGGGTGCTCGATGAGCGATGTTTCTTGATGTGTTGAGGGATCGTCAGAAGAATTCGTCGTGGGAGTAGAAAGGGTTGACTGTTGTTTTGACAATTGCTGTTGTTGCGCGATGACTTGTTGTTTTTGTAACTTTGCTTGTTGGGGAGCAACATGAAGAAATTGCCATGCGATGAGCACTACGAAAGATAAGCCAATAGCGATAAAGAAATTGCGGTTATATTCCATTCGTATTCCCTTGTTGTCGTTGCTGATATTTTGTTTTTGGTTTTATTCGCCGATTTAATTCACTAATCAAAGATGTGAAAGGCGCATATAATGCATCACGATACGCTACAATGACATAGTCAGTCCCTGCTTCCATGTGATTTACTACACCAACTCTCACGGCTTCACGCAAACGCCTTTTGATACGATTACGCTTTACAGCATTACCGTTTTTACGGGTAACAGTGAAGCCTACACGCGCAACAAGAGAAGATTTTCTTTCTGTTGTTTGTTCACGAGATTTAACTTCGAGTAAAAATAAAGGACCACGTCGTTTCTCTCCTGTACGAACAGCCAAAAAGTCTGCTCTTTTGCGAATGCGGCAGGGATGTTTTTTCTTCATAAAAGAACATTTCGCAATTTCACTAAATGCTTAGTAAGCCAAGCATTAGAGGTTCATAACAAAAGTTTCACAACGAAGAAATAATGAGCAGTCCTCAACGGTTGTGAAAATTTAAATGGTTAAGCAGAGAGCCGCTTACGTCCACGAGCACGTCTTGCAGCAATAACTTTACGCCCTCCAGCTGTTGCCATGCGTGCACGAAATCCATGGCGGCGTTTACGGACAAGTTTAGATGGTTGGTACGTACGTTTCATTTATTTAAATACCGCGGAGTGCGGCCCTTCTTAATCTTCGTTTTATGAGCAGTTCTGCGTGTGATGAACAATTTTATCCTATCAGACAGCTGTTAATCCATAAGAAAAAATATGAAAAAAGTCAATCTTAGATTGTTTTTCTCTCACTTGAAAAAATATAAAGCACCTTATAACTGTTTGTGACACTTTTTTTATGATACTTTAGAAAATGTCAGAAAATAGCGATTGAGTCTAAAAAAATAAATGACAAGGGCGTTAAAGACTTACAAAAAAGCGTGACAGATTATTGTATGCTTAATTTAAAAATACTTTGATATGAGAGTTTTTCTCAAGCTTTGTGTTTTATAAAATCCTTATCAGAATATTTATTAAAGTGTTGGCGTACAAACGTGATTAATGGTCTTTTAATAGCAGATTTTATGCCTGAGTTTCTTTATTTAAGGGTGGTTTTGTGTTTTTAAAGAGATAAAATATAAGTCACTTATACTTTATAATTCTTAAACTAAAGTAGAAAATGTTAAGTGATGAACCTGTCCGTATTTTTCGTTCTTATGCTTGTATTTGTTGGTATTTTATAGAGAGGAAAGAGTGTGGATCCTATCACAAGTAAGATTGTCCGTAACGTGTTACGTCAAATCAAAGGACCAGATCTTGAAAGAGATATTGTATCATTGGGGCTTGTTTCAGAAATATTAATTGCTGATGGCAAGGTTTTCTTTTCCATTACAGTTCCTGATGGACGTGTGCAAGAATGGGAAACATTGCGTCGTTCTGCGGAAGAGCTGGTGTGTGCTTTGGAGGGGATCCAATCTGTTGTTGTTACGCTTACAGCAGAAAAAACAACAAAGGTAATACCTCGACGTAGAGCGAATCTCTTGCCTGTGAAAATGCCCATAGAAGGTGTACGTCATGTCATTGCTGTTGCTTCTGGAAAAGGGGGGGTGGGAAAATCGACGATGGCGATCAATATCGCCCTAGCTTTACAAGATTCAGGTTTCAAAACAGGGGTGATGGATGCAGATATCTATGGTCCATCCTTGCCACGTTTGACAGGACTTGTTAACCAAAAACCAATGCTCATGGGAGAAAAAAAGATTCAACCTCTTGAAAAATTTGGTCTTAAATTAATGTCAATGGGATTTTTGGTTGAGGAAGAAAAACCGGTGGTATGGCGTGGTCCTATGGTTATGGCTGCTGTAACGCAATTGTTACGAGATGTTGTATGGGGACCTTTGGACGTTTTAGTCGTCGATATGCCGCCGGGTACAGGGGATGCACAACTAACGCTTGCACAGCAGGTACAATTAACGGGGGCACTGGTTGTTTCTACACCGCAGGATCTTGCTTTAGTTGATGCACGTAAAGCGATAGAAATGTTCATGAAAGTCAATGTTCCTATTTTAGGACTGATTGAGAATATGAGTTATTTTATCGCTCCTGATACAGGAAAACGCTACGATATTTTTGGTCATGGTGGAGCACGAGGAGAAGCTGAACGTCGAGAGGTTCCGTTCTTAGCAGAAATACCGCTTGATGCTGCTTTACGATTTTCTTCAGATGAGGGGATGCCTATTTTTGTTGCTCAGCCTGATGGTGAGCATGCTCAACGGTATCGCACAATTATTGATCAAATAAAAAATAAACTCTTTTGAATGTATATTTGTTTAAGAGTATTTGCTAAAATACAACGACGAAATGTATGAAAATAGTTGCTCCTTTGTAAGGGAAATATGAATTATAATCTGGAAAAATGATTTTCTATGTTTTTACGTAACAACAAAATTCTCAAGAATATATTGATGTTTCTCATGCAAGGTTTGTTTTAAAGAGAATAGCCTCAAGGCAGTTCAACCGTCTCACGAGAGGGCTTGTGAATGGTTATAACGTGAAAACTCTTGTGAAGTGTATAGATCTCATATCATTTTTACTTCAATAAAAGAGAAAACCATATCCATTATGTTTTTTGCTCTCTCAATGTTGTTTCTCCTTTATAATGGACAAACAAATATTTTTTATTTCATGATAAGAAAAAGTAAAATGGGAAAAGATTTATTTCTATTCATGTCTATTAAAAGGATGATGAAATTAAAGGAATAGGTATTTTAAAAGCCCGTTTGCTCTGCTCTTGAAAGATCTATAGCAGACAATTTTATCCATTTATGTTCACAAAAAGCTAAATTAATTGATCCATAGTTCTCTCTTAATTGAGATGAGAAAAAATGTTGGTTAAGTCTTTTTAGAAGCGTTCATTTTTTGTAAAGTTGCCTCAAGAGCCGTTGTTAAAGCTCTTTTTCCTCCTTGATGAGAAAAATAATTTGACAAAAATTCATTTGTTCCCCCCTTTGTTGAAAATTCTTTTTCAAGCAATGCAAAATTAAGAGTGGTAGAACGATCCGTTGCTATAATTTTACGCATTTCATCCGTAAGGTTTCCAAACATCATGGTAAGAAACTCTGCTGATTGCTGTTTTTTCAACCCCTGTGTTATAAACCATTGATGGGCTGTTTCTATAAAATTAAAGTATACGCCCATAAGAGAGCCTGCTGTCATAAAAAGATTAAACTGTTCTTCTTCCTCTAGTACCAATGTGCCCCCCAATGTATCAAATAAGGTGCGTAAAAAGGGGTGATCGGGATAAATTGGTGTCAAATTTTTGCACTCTGCGACAAAAGGTAACGGAACAGCGCGATAAACTTTATGGTTGATCCACGCTTCCACTTCTGCCGCTGTTGCCATAGCGAGAACGGAAATAACTAGTTGCTCTGGACGAAAACGAAGAGAGCGCAAAATGCCTTCTGCAATTTGGTTTGGTAAACAGAGAAAAACACACTCACTCACATCGAGCAACGCTTGATTATTTTCAGCAATTACAACTTTATCATAAGTGCGTGAAAGACGCTCTGCTATTTGTGCATTGCGCGGTGAAACAATAATGGAAGAAACATTAAAGGCGCTTGTCATGAGTCCATCAATTATGCAAGCGCTGATTGTACCTGTTCCCAAAAAGCCAAGTTTCATTTTTATTCCTCAGTTTTATCTTTTAAAAGGAATCTCAACCAACAGTAGAGATGTTTTAACTAACATAAATGCTAATTGAAGAAGCAACGCAGAGCATTGCAAGAATAATCAATCCCAAATAGATTTTTGGTTTGTCAAACAGAACGGCAAAAGCAGAAAACCACCCCACAACAGCTGCAGCTAATGCAAATAAAAAACCTGGTTTATTCATCAGGACAATATGCATTGCCATTAAACCACCAATAATCAGCGCTCCAAAAACAATGAGCAAACCTGTTGCAAACTTTTCATAATCATCCATATTTCGCTCCTTATAGCGCTCAAACGGTTATAGACTTTTTAACGCATATACACATAAAGGCGAAATGTTTTTTATTGAGTATGGTTAAAACGTGGCTCGCCTCTTATTGATCAGAGGTAAAAAATGCGGGGATATGCTGTGGCAAACGCCAAGGTAAAATTGCTATCAAATCAAAGCGTACAGATAAAAGGGCATAATCTTTTTGTCGTGCGAGCCAAATATCGGCTGCTGCCTCAATTCGCCTTTCATTCATACGGGAAACCGCTTCCATTGCTTCTGCCAACGTTGAACGTGCTTTAACTTCAACAATTAATACAAGATTTCCACGTCGTGCAATTAAATCAATTTCCCCACACTTTGTTTTAAAACGCATTGCGGCTATGTGAAATCCTTTGAAACGCAACCACCAAGCGGCTAACTTTTCTGCACGAACTCCTCTATAAAAAGACTTTTGTCTTTGTTTTTTTTGTATCGTCTTACGCATGATTTTACGCATTTTTTAGAAAAATTAACCGCTGAAAAAGTTCCTGCTTTTTAAATCCTGTCTTTTTTGCAACCAAAGCTGCGGCTTGAGCCGCGGAATGTATCTGCGCGTGTTCTAATAATATTTCATCAACTTCTTGATCCGTCATTACATTTAAAGAAGGCGATGATGATTCTCCAACAAGCACAACAATTTCTCCACGAATCTGTGTTTGTTTTTTATAATTCTCCAACAAACTTCCCAAATTAGAAACGTCTACAGTTTCAAACTTTTTTGTTAATTCACGACAAATGGCGGCAGGTCTATCCGCCGAAAAAAGAGTGACCATATCTTGTAAAGTTTCAATAAGACGATGCGGTGATTCATAAAAAATCAAAGTCGCTGGAATCTCTTTTAATTGTTTCAATCGTTTTTGACGCTGTGCTTTGCGGGCACTCAAAAAACCTGCAAAGAAAAAGCTGTCGGTTGGAAGCCCTGTCGGTATCAGAGCAGCTAAAAGAGCGGAGGCTCCAGGGATTGGAATAATTTTATGACCTTCCTTGCGGGCTTCTTCGACTAATCGAAATCCAGGATCTGAAATAAGCGGTGTTCCCGCATCTGAAATGAGCGCTATCGTTTTATTTTCTGCTAAAGCTGCTAAGAGCTTTGGACCTGCTTTTTGCGCATTATGTTCATGATAGAGAAAAGTTTTTTTTTGAATACCGTAACGTTCCAACAAAACACGTGTGACCCGCGTATCCTCACACGCTAAAATATCAACGCTTGCTAGCACTTGCAAAGCACGAAGCGTAATATCTGCAAGATTTCCAATAGGCGTTGCTACAAGATAAAGCCCTGGCTCTATAATGGGGGCTGAATAAGCATGCGCACCTATAAAATATGCTTTTTCACACATGCTCTTTTCTCTTCATCAAATTCCCCTTACCACAATAAGATTTTTATCTATACTCATAAGCTGTTTGTGCTCACTTTTTATCAGTACATTTTTATCATTACAACGGCTTATTTGCTTGTGCCTCCTTACTGAAATAGTTGGTTACTTCACAATAGAATAACTTTTTGTATCGTGAAAGAGTTTAATATATGAAGGTGATCGATAGATTGCTGATCTTAAGGGAAATATCGTGATCCATTGTGTTTTGTCTTTTTTAATTTTAGGAGAATGAACAATGATGATATTAGAGAGAGGTTACATATTGGGATAGAAGGGACCTTCGCTGCCTTGTGGACAAGTCCAGGTAATGTTTTGGTTTGGATCTTTGAGGTCGCACGTTTTACAATGTATGCAATTTGAAGCGTTGATCCTATAGGTTAGATGATCATGAGACTCTAGCCATTCGTAGACAGCGGCGGGGCAATAGCGTGTGGAAGGTCCTCCATAGATTGCATATTCGGAGTCCTTTTGTTTTTCCAATGAGGTTATTTTTAAATGACAAGGCTGATTTTCTTCATGGTGTGTATTGGAAAGGGCAACACTTGTCAGGCGGTCAAAAGTTATAATACCATCGGGTTTTGGGTAAGTAATGGGGTGAAATTTTTCTGCTGGTTCAAGACAGGCATAATCTTCCTTGCCATGGGAGAGTGTTTTAAATAAGGAAAATCCGAACAGTTGTTGCCACCACATATCAAAACCGGCAAGTTTAATTCCATATTTTGTGCCATATTTTGCCCAAAGCGGTTTGGCATTTCGCACTTTATAAAGATCTTTGCCAATGGGTCCTTTTCGCCATTGTTCTTCGATTTCTTTGACTTCATCATGGGCACGACCTTGTGCAAGAGCAGTAGCAATTTTATCGGCGGCTAATATGCCCGATAAGATGGCATTGTGTGATCCTTTGATACGAGGAACATTGACAAGACCAGCAGAGCAGCCAATAAGCACTCCACCAGGAAAGGTGAGTTTTGGTACCGATTGCCACCCACCTTCACTGATTACACGCGCCCCATAGGAAAGACGTTTTGCTCCTTTGAAGACCTCATAGAGTTTTGGATGGGTTTTAAAACGTTGAAATTCTTCAAAGGGAGAAAGATAAGGATTTTTATAATCTAAGTGCACAACAAAACCGATGGAAATGATATTATTTTCTTGGTGATAAAGAAAACCACCCCCGCCGGTATGATTGTCTAAGGGCCAACCGGTGAAATGTTGAACTAAACCGCGTTGGTGTTTTTGCGGTTCAATTTCCCAGAGCTCTTTGAGACCAAGACCAAACTTTTGGGGTTCACGATTTTTGTTAAGGTTGAATGTTTGTATCAGTTGTTTTGCAATGGAGCCGCGTGCGCCTTCCGCAATTAGTGTATATTTTGCCAATAATGCCATACCAGGCATATAATTTTTTCCAGGGGTTCCATCTTTATTACGTCCCATATCCCCGGTGAGAACACCAATGATGGCTCCGTTCTCATTCTGGATGGTCTCTGTTGCGGCAAAACCTGGATAAATTTCTACACCCAGTGCTTCGGCTTTTTTGCTTAGCCAGCGGCAAACATCCCCCAGTGAAACGATATAACATCCGTCATTGGATAAGATTTTTGGGTACAAGATATTGGGTAATCGTGTCGCTTTTTGGGGCTTTAGAAAAAAAAACTGGTCACGGGTAACAGGGGTTGTGAAGGGATGGTCGTGATCACTTCTCCATTTTGGTAAGAGTGTATCAATACCGATGGGGTCGACAACAGCGCCAGAGAGAATATGGGCGCCAACTTCAGTTCCTTTTTCAACAATTGTGACAGAAAGCTCAGGATTAATTTGTTTCAGACGAATTGCAGCAGAAAGCCCTGCAGGACCCGCTCCGACAATGACGATGTCAAATTCCATACTTTCACGCTGGTCATGCAGAGGTGCTTTCATGGCTTATAAAGCTTTCTCCAATTCTGGGACAGTTTGGCGTGGATTGCCCACAAGAGGTAAAACAACGATTTGCATGGCGAAAAGTTCTATTGGTGTTGGTTTTCTATTTGAACAATGACTTTAGTGAAATTTTATCTCTTCCTGTTGAAGATGTTGAGAGGTATTCATAGCTTATAAAGCTTTCTCCAACTCTGGAATAATTTGGTGGAGATCACCGACAAGGGCGTAATTGGCAATTTGCATGATGGGTGCTTCTTCATCTTTATTAATGGCAACGATAACTTGTGCATCCATTATACCGGCTAAATGCTGGATTGCACCGGAAATGCCAACAGCGATATAGAGTTTTGGGGCAACGACTTTTCCTGTTTGTCCAATTTGCCAATCATTGGGAGCATAGCCTGCGTCAACGGCTGCGCGGCTGGCACCTAAAGCAGCATTTAATTTGTTTGCAAGGGGAAGAAGGAGGTCCATAAATTGTTCTTGTGAACCAAGACCACGTCCACCTGAGATAATAACACGTGCAGAGGTAAGATCAGGACGATCACTTTTGTTGGTTTCTGCTTTTACGAAAGAAGAAAGATTGGGATTGGGCGCTGGTGTTATTGTTTTAATGGGTGCAGAATTATTTTGGGAAGGCGTTGGTGTGAAAGAGGCTGTGCGAACGGTGATAATCTTTTTGTGATCATTACTGCGGACAGTTTCAATTGCATTGCCTGCATAAATGGGCCGTTTGAAAGTATTGGGTGAAAGAACGGCAATAATATCTGAAATTTGCATAAGATCAAGAAGGGCAGCTACGCGCGGCATCACATTTTTTCCAGTACTGTTGGATGGTGCCATGATCACCTCATAATCATTGGCTAGTGTAATAATTGTATCAGCCATAGGCTCAGCCAGTTGATGGACTAAATAGTCAGCCTCAGCAATAAGAACTTGTCGTATACCATTAAGTTTAGCACTCTTTTCTGCTATCGTTTTAATGTTTTCTCCGCAAACTAAAATATCGATATCGCCCCCCAGTGCATGCGCAGCGGTGAGTGCTTTTGCGGTTTCTTCTGTATGATGATCGGCTAATAAAAGAATTGCCATAATTTTTTACCTTTTTATGTGAGTACGGCTTTTACTCTAGAGAATATTAAATGCAGTTTTTTTGTTTTAGTGCGCTGACAAGCTCTGCTACATTAGCAACTTTAATCCCAGATTGACGGGGTTTTGGCTCTTCAACACTTAAAATTGTTAGGCGCGCTTTTGTATCGATACCAAGATCAGTAAGAGCTTTTTGTTCAATGATTTTCTTTTTTGCTTTCATGATATTGGGAAGAGAGGTGTAACGCGGTTCATTGAGCCGTAAATCGGTTGTCATAACTACGGGAAGGGGAAGGCAAAGGGTTTGTGTTCCATTATCAACCTCACGTGTAATAGTAGCATGCCCATTTTCTATGTTAAGATGTGAGGTAAAGGTTGCCTGTCCCCAACCAAGAAGAGCGGCGAGCATTTGTCCAGTTTGGTTGCTATCATCATCAATTGCTTGTTTTCCTAAAAAGACCATATTGGGTTTTTCTTCATCAACAATGGCTTTAAGAACCTTAGCGATGCTTAAGGGTTCAAGTGTTTCATCTGTCGTGATAAGAAGTGCGCGATCAGCTCCCATGGCAAGCCCTGTTCGTAAAGTTTCTTGGGCTGCTTCTGGTCCAATTGAAACAAGAACAACTTCTGAAATTTTACCAGATTCTTTTTGACGAATTGCCTCCTCAACGGCTATCTCGTCAAAGGGATTCATAGACATTTTTACATGAGACAGATCAACGCCTGTATTATCGGGCTTGACGCGTATCTTGATGTTATAATCAACCACACGTTTGACAGCGACAATTATCTTCATGATGATCCTCTTTATTTGTATGATCACAAGTTTATAGCAATAATCATAAGAAACCAAATTGTTTAGAATGAAGCCTTATTTATTATAACTTGTGTTCTCTTTCATATAAGCTTTTTTATGTTTACTTGTACTTTCTTATCGTCATTTTCAATCGTCATCTCTTTTGCATTTTTATAATTGCCTTATTTGCTTGAATAAAAAGTAAAAAAAATAATCTGTCTTGGAAGAATATTCTTTTGTCGTTTCATAGGCTTTGTTTATGATGGTGCAATAGGGACTTTATACGATGAAAAATGAAGCGAAAAAATAAAAGTGGGGCAATGATTTTATGCTTTAAATCTTAAGGGTAGAAAAATTAAAGATCTTCTTTCAAATATTTTAGATAAAGATTGGGAAAAATATTTTTAACAAAAATTTTTAGGGAATTCTTAAAGCTCTATTTACTAAAATAGAGCATACTTTCTAATCATTTCTTGTGATTCTTTTCAAAAAGGTTAATGAGGGGTAGGCGTTTGTGAATACGAAGGGTCATACGAACGACCAGGTTGCCAATCAGGTTCGGAGTGATCAACCTTCTTCTTTTATAAAGCAGAAGGAGAGAGTGGGTACGCCTGTGGAAGTAACAATGTCGGATATTGCTCAAAAATTACGCACTGTTTATTCACAAATGCAAATGAAGCCTTCACCTCGTCCTTTGAATCAGCAGGGGATTGTTGAGGAACATTTTAAATCTTACTTAGATGATATTAGTCGGGCCATTTTGGCTGAATATTATATTCGTCGTCAGAGGGAAAAGAGACTTTTTGAGTCTTTAGAGCAGATTAAAATGCTTGTTCAAAATTTACAGAGTGAAAAAAAAAGCTCAGAAGAAGCTGCGATAAAACGAAGGATATCTCATTCAAAATTATCTGATTCTGTTGTACAGAAACTTGCTCAGATGGAGTGTGAGAAAAATCAAGAACGCTTATCCCTTCAAAAGGCGCAAAATTTTTCAGGACAAAAAAGTATAACGCCACTTCAAACAAATGTTGAGAATGTGTTGCAGCAAGAAAATAGAAGTTCTCTATCCAGTGATGCACTTTTGCCAAGCGATGCTTTGAAGTCTTCTTTTAAAAAGACTGAAGGAGCAGCGGAGCATACTGTGATAGAAGAAAAAGGTATAGGGGGTCCAACATCTAACCATTGCTCAGTATCTCATCATTGCATTGAGAATGATTTTTCTCCTCCCTTAAAAGCGCAGTCTCGCAGATATATCTCTTTTTTATCTTATTGGTTTAAAAAAATGCCCTTTGTTTTTTAACCATTGCATTTATAGGTGTGATAACATTATGTTTTTATAGCTTTTTAAAAGGAGCTCATTTTTTTAGTTTTTACGCTGTTTATGTTAATAGATGTGAAATATATTACGCATTCCTAAATTGTGCGAAAGCTATTGCAATTGAAATTATTTTTTTAAACACGCAACAGAGATTATTAGAAAAGAAGAGAGTTGGAGAAAGACTCTCCAATTGCTAAAAAGCCTCAAATTATTTTAAAGGTTCTGCCAGTGAGTATTTATTTGCCAATTGCTGAAATGTCACTCAATATGCTGATCTTGATTGGTATGGGAGTCGTTGCTGGTTTTTTTTCAGGTCTTTTTGGTATTGGGGGTGGTTTTCTCATCACACCTTTATTAATTTTTTATAATATTCCTCCTGCTATTGCTGTTGGAACAGGCGCTAACCAGATGATTGCATCATCTGTAACGGGGGCGATTACACATTTTAGACGACGGACTCTTGATATCAAACTTGGTATTATTTTGGCGATTGGGGGAGGGATTGGTTCATTAGTCGGGATTGCGATTTTTTCTGTTTTGAAAAAGTTAGGTCAACTAGACCTCATGATTTCGCTTCTTTATGTGATTCTTCTTGGAAGTATAGGAAGCTTGATGATTGTTGAAAGTTGGTATGATATGATGCGCAAGCGTAACGCGGGAAAAGCCAATGTTCGTCTTGTAGGTCGACATCGACATAACTGGATTCATCGCTTACCACTAAAAATGCGTTTCCGGACATCTATGATCTATGTCAGTATTATTCCAGTGTTAGGGATTGGTCTCATTGTGGGGTTGTTGTCTTCTATTATGGGAATTGGTGGGGGATTTTTCATGATCCCTGCATTGATTTATCTTCTGCGTGTTCCAACCAGCGTTGTGATAGGGACTTCACTTTTTCAGATTACATTTGTGTCTTCTTTCACGACAATTTTGCAAAGTATAACTCATCAGTCTGTTGATATTGTTTTGGCTTTTTTGTTAATGCTTGGAGGAAGTATTGGTGCACAATATGGAACACGGGCTGGACGGAAGTTAAAGGCTGAACAATTGCGTATGGCCCTTGCATGTTTGGTGTTGATTGTGTGTATGCGTCTTGCTTTTCAATTATTTGTACGCCCTGATAATCTTTTCTCTCTGGATGTTCTTATGAGATAAAAATGGGTAGATTATTTTCTTTATGCATCATTGCAAGTTGCTTTTGTTTTATTTCTTTTTCTACATGGTCACATGTTGGGATGACAGAAAAAACATTCATTGATCAAATTGATCACGAAAGTATCCAAATTATCGTAACAACAAATACGATTACGGTGGATACAAATTTTGCTGGTCGTGATCTCTATATTGCTGGCGTTTTGGAAAATATTGATCCATTATATTCTCAACAGAACCGTTATGATGTTATTGTAAGCTTGGAAGGGCAAAACCGCCCAATGGTCATGCGGGAAAAAAAACGCAATGCCGGTGTGTGGGTTAATGCAGATTCCCTTATTTTTAAAAATGTCCCTCTTTTTTACTCTATGGTTACAACGCGTGAGATTGATGATATTACCAGCATTGAAGATTATAAACGTTTGGGGTTAGGGGTATCCTATTTGCCATTGCAGACAGATGAACAAGATCAGAAAAAAGTACAAATCTTTCGTGATGAACTTACAAAACTGCAAAAAGCTAAAAGCCTTTATTATGAAGAAGTAGGCGGTGTTCGTTTTGGTTCTGATAAACTTTTCACAGCACATTTTCGTTTACCAGCCAATATTCCTGTTGGACATTATAAGGCTCGTGCTTATCTTTTTCGTGATGGGCAGTTTATTGATAGTGCAACAACGACTCTTGAAATTGTTAAAGCGCATATTGCTTATACAATTTTCTATGCGGCGCACAAGTATCGTTTCCTCTATGGTGTGCTTGCGGTGATTATCGCTGTGAGCACAGGATTTTTATGTCGTTTGATTTTTCGAAAAGACTAACACCCAAGAAAAATATTTAAGACGTCTATTTTTTATGAAAAATGCGTAAGATGAGAAAAATAGGCACAACAATAATAGCGCCCGTCATGGTTATGTGGAAGAAGTTTTTAAGCGTTACAAATCCTGTTTCCCATAAAGATTGAAGAAAATCTATTATTTTTTGTATGAGGTTGTGAGGTGTCCATCCAAAAAATTTCATTACAATACCCATGAAGAATGAAAGGATAAGTAATTTTAGACTGACACGACTGAATGTTTCTTTGAGAAATACATAAAAAGAATTTGATAATTTTTTCTTTCGGCTCATTTAAATATACTTTCGAATCTCTAGAATTATCACTGGACAGTAATATTCTTATCATAAAGAAAAAACATTTTCTCACTTTTTCATTAGCTTTGTACTGGTGTAATATCGATGTTTGTTGTTGGAATATACGCGTATTCTAGTATATTTTAGCGGTATTTCCATGAGACTTTCTTTATTAGATAAAAAAATCCATTTCCTCTAATAATTTGTAAGGGAATTTTTAGAACATTTTGGTATTTTGCATTAGAGCAAAAGTTTCTATTCGTTGAAGATTTTATAATGGACTTATTATTATCCTCTGTATAGAAATAATATTTCAAGGAAATTTACTTAAAAAAAGACTATCTATTCTGGTAATGCTATGCTTATATAGGTATTATATTTAGATATTTCAATCGTAGTGAATTGAAAAGATATTTTTTGCTGAAAAATGCAAGCAATGAATTGAGTGTTGTTAAAGGAGCAGATGTATTAAAATAGGATATTGAAAAAAGTTTTTTCTGTACGAGCAGGTGAGTAAATATCAGGGGTTTGTGGTGCTCATGCTCTTTTTGCTTTGAAATAAGATATAATGAGGACCTCGTTATTGAGTGGAAAATTCAAAATTCATTTTTTAGAAGGCGGAGAGGTGCTTAATATTGAAAAATGGGTGGGTTTTTCTGTTTTGTTGAAAAAGTAGATTGTTATTAAGGTTCTTTATTATTGAGATGCTTGTGCTAATAGGAGGAGTGCTTTGATGACGGGAAAAACGCTAGAAGAAAAAAGAAGAGACGAGCTTGCTTGACAAGAGAGAAAGAGTTTCTGTCTTAATAGTTTTTGATGGTAGATGTTGTGATATCATCAGTAGATTTTATTATTGGTTATACCATCTATTGTATATTAATTGTTTTTCTGTGCATATGGGAGGGATAGCTTATAAGCGTGGCAGGAAGAGTAGTTAGTAAGGAGTGTTGTCTGAAATTTTAAACCTTTGTTTCTCAGAGCCTATGGTTCATCTAATCTTGTTATTTTGCCCATTCTTATTGCATGGGGAATTATACAATAAACGTTAAAAGGAAAAGTCTATGAACTTGAAAAGAAAAATATTAAAAAGTAGCGGCTCTCTTGTTTCTCTTCTTATGGCACTTGGAGTGGTTGCACAACAAGCTTCAGCTAAAACACCCGCTGATACTCTTGTGATGGCTTGGAATATGGATGCAATCAGCACATTTGATCCCGCGCAACTCACGGATGTTTATGGAAGTGAAATTATTCGCAATGTTTGTGATAATTTGGTGAGTGGTGCGACAGATAATCCCGCTAAAATGGTTCCATCTTTAGCAACGCATTGGGATGTTTCAGGGGATGATCATAGTACGGTGATTACCTTTCATTTGCGTGATGGTTTGAAGTTTAATGATGGGAGAGTAGCTAACGCTAATGATCTTGTTTGGGGGATGAGGCGGGTTGTTAAATTGAAGATGGGGAATGCAGCCATTTTTAATGAATATGGCATTACAGAGCAAAATGTTGATGATGCTTTGCAAGCGCCTGATGAAAAAACAGTGGTGATGAAATTTGATAAGCCTTATCCAGCAGAGCTTATTCTTAATAATATTGTTGCAAGTCCTGCGACAGCTTTGCTGGATCGTAAAACAATTATGAAGCATGAAAAAGATGGCGATTTGGGCAATCAATATTTAAAAACACATGCTGCTTGTGTTGGTCCTTATCAGTTAAAAAGTTGGCGCCCTGGAGAAGCTCTTTTGTTGCGTGCAAGCTCCCATTATTGGGGAGAAGCACCAAAATTAAAGCAGATACTCATTCGCCATGTTGCTGAGCCTGGAACACAACGTTTATTGTTGCAAAAACATGATATCGATGTTGCTCGTAATTTGACCCCTGAAGATCTTGCAGATTTACAAAAAACAACAGATGTTAAAATCGAAGAAGTGTTAGAGCCATCGATGATGTATTGGGGCTTCAACATGACAAATCCCATTTTTGCAAAGGAAAAAGTACGCTTGGCGATGCGCTATCTCATAGACTATGAAGGTCTTGGTAAGAAGCTTCTCAAGGGTGTTGGTATTCCACGGGCAAGTTTTATTCCTCTTGGCAACCTTGGGGCTTTGGATGAAAAAGAAGGGCAACCCTTTAAGCTTGATATTCAAAAAGCCAAGAAACTTTTAGCAGAGGCTGGTTACCCAAACGGATTTGAAGCAAATTTTCTTGTTTCAAATGCTCCTTATACTTTGCTCCTTGCCCAGTCAATCCAAGATAGTGCAGCACAGGCGGGTGTGCGTCTTAAAATTGAGCGTTTGGCAGGGACACAGTTGTTTTCCAAACTTTATGCACGTAGCTTTGATACGATTTTTGTCGGATGGAATAATGATTCTGCGGATCCTCATACAATGGCTTCGCGTCTTGTTTATAATCCGGATAATCGGTTTGAGGCAAAAAATACAGCCTACCCTAGTTGGCAGCATGGGTATTTTGATGCAGAGATGAATCAAAAAGTTGAAGAGGCTTTATTTCAAAAAGATCCACAAAAACGGGCAAAAATATATGCTGATTTACAACGTGAATTGATGCAAAAAGGCCCTTATGCGTTTATCTATCAGAAATATACTGTTATCGGGATGACACCTAATGTCAAAAAGTGGGTTTGGAATAGTGCCCCACAAATTTTTTATAATAAAATTGAAAAATAAGTGTGTCTTCAATGCTCTCAAATAAATAAAGAGTATTATCATAATCTATTCGGCGTTTTGTATAAGTTTTCGAGCTTTACAATACGTCGAATTTATGGATGATGAGTGTGTATGTTGTTGAATATCTTTTCAAGACATTCTATGAAGAGTTTTTTCTCATTGGGGATGTTTTTTGGTGGATATTAAGACTGAACATTTCGACTTCTCTGAATTGAAAAGAGGCAATTTATTTGTTGAAAAAATCAGTGTAGCCAATGTTGTATAATTTAATATTGCTGGGGTAAAAGGATTTACATGTTGAAGAAACAACTCTTTATGGAAGTATATTGGGAGGGTGTGGAATATTAGTTTTTTATGGTGTCCGTCTTTTCTTTGCTTTGAAAGATGATGAGATGACAATTGGAAGATGTTGTTTTACAGTGAGTGAAGTAAAGACTTGCAGAAGGGATAAAAGTCGTTGTGCTTAGCAAATTAACGAATTTTCCTGTTTTACCGGAGTTTCAAATTCTTATGAAGGCTCTTTTTTATTAAGAGACTTGAGCCAAGAGGGGGGGGCTTTGATGACATTCAAAAATGTTAGAAGAGGCAACCTTTCTCAGTAAGAGAGAAAAGGAATTTTGGTCTTATAGATTTCAATCGTAGATATTAAGAGATCATGGATGGCTCTGTTATTGGTGGGGGGCATCGTATATCCGTGTGTTTTCTTTTGTATGGTTTGGTTTATAAGTGTGGACAAGAGGAATGATTGACAAGAGGTTTTGGGGGAAAGGTTTTAAAGCTTTATCTTTCGGTGCTTATGGTTCGTTCCATTTTATTATTTTGCGTGTTTTTGTAGCATGGAAAATTTATACAATAACCTTTAAAGGGAGAAATTTATGAACTTAAAAAGAAAAATATTCAAAGGGAGCAGTTCTTTTGTTTCTGCTCTTATGGTCTTGGGGATGGTTGTACAACCAGTTTCAGCAAAAACACCGGCCGATACCCTTGTAATGGCTTTGAATCTTGATTCAATTGAGACTTTTGATCCTGCGCAGATCAATGAACGTTATGGCAATGAAATTATTGGCAATATTTGTGATAATTTGATCGATTCTGCAACAGATGATGCTGCTAAAGTTGTTCCTTCTTTGGCAAAAAGTTGGGATGTTTCGGATGATGGCAAAGGGACAGTACTGACTTTTCATCTGCGTGATGGTCTGAAATTTAATGATGGCCGTCCTGCTGGTGCCCATGATCTTGTTTGGAGTATGAAGCGGATTGTTAAGTTAAAATTGTCTGCAGCGGCAATGTTCAACGAGTATGGAATTACAGAACAAAATGTTGATTCTACTCTTCAAGCCCCAGATGATAAGACCGTGGTGATGAAATTTGATAAGCTTTATCCAGCACAGCTCATCCTTAGCCATATGGTTACGCTTCGTCTTGCTGCTTTGCTTGATCGTGAGACAATTATGAAACACGAACAAGATGGTGATATGGGCAATCGCTATTTGGCAAGCCACGCTGCTTGTGTTGGTCCTTATCAGTTAGTGAACTGGCGTTCTGGAGATGCGATTTTGTTGCGGGCAAGCGCTCATTATTGGGGAGAAACACCCAAGTTGAAGCAGATTCTCATTCGTCATATTGCAGAGCCTGGAACACAACGTTTATTGTTGGAAAAACATGATATTGATGTGGCCCGTAATGTAACGCCAGAGGATATAGCCGATCTTCAAGCAACAACAGATGTTAAAGTCGAAAAAGTGTTGGCACCATCCATGATAATATGGGGCTTTAATGCAACAAACCCCATTTTTGCCAATGAAAAAGTACGTTTGGCAATGCGCTATCTTATCGATTATGATACCTTAGGGAAGACTCTTCTTAAAGATGTTGGTATTCCACGGGCAAGCTTTATTCCCATTGGGAATCTTGGTGCTTTGGATGAAAAAGAAGGACAACCCTTTAAACTTGATCTTCAAAAAGCTAAGCAGCTTTTAACGGAAGCAGGTTATCCAAATGGTTTTGAAGCTAATATTTATGCAGGGGCTTCTCCCTATCCTTTTGCTTTGCCTATTGCTCAGTCCATTCAAGACAATGCAAAAAAGATAGGTGTGCGCTTTAAGATTGAACATTTTGTGGGGACGCAGTTGTTTTCAAAACTTTATGCCCGCAGTTTTGATACAATTTTTGTTGGATGGAATAATGACTCTGCGGATCCTCATACAATGGCTTCACGTCTTATTTTTAACCCCGATAATCAGTTTGAAGCAAAAAATACGGGTTACCTTAGTTGGTGCCTTGGCTATTTTGATGAAGATATGAATAAAAAGGTAATGGAAGCCTTGTTTGAAAAAGATTCACAGAAGCGGGCGCAAATGTATGCTGATTTGCAGCGTGAATTTATGCAAAAAGGACCTTTTGCCTTTATCTATCAGACATATAGCATTATCGCTATGACACCTGATGTTAAAAAATGGGTGTGGAATAGTGCACCACGTATTTTTTATAATGCCATTGAAAAATAAACACGTTTTAAATGCTGTAACATACAACAATGAACGTGATGATGATATCTTCGGTGTTTTGCACAGGGCTTAAAGGCTTTGCAAAATATCGGAGTTTATCGGTAAAATACATTATAGAATAATTCTCACATACTCTTCTTGAAAGAAGGGCTATAAATTTTTATTAAATGTGTATATATAGGTATTAGGATTGGAGATTTCAATCTTAAGTGAAGTAAAAAATAATAAATTTTTTGTTCAAGAAGTAGCATACTGAACATAAGCAGAATTTAGTATTTTTTAGAAAAAGCGGGGACCTTAAAATGTGCTGTTTTCTTTAAAAAATGATGAAATGCTGGGATTATCCTTTGTATGGGGTCCTGAAAATACTCAAGTTTCCTTGTGAGGAAGGAGAAGAGTGGCATTGTTGGAGAAACTATGCTTGTGAGGATTATTAAAGGGTGATTGAGGTTTTAAAGCAGCCGAAGTTGATGCTCTGAAGGCTCTTTTGGGAAAATCACAAAAAGACTTTTAAAGCAGAAGTTCTGTTTGATGCGATAAAGAAGATCTTTGGCTTGTATGTTCAAAGTTACAGGTGTTGTGACATCACCAATAGACGCTGTCATTTGTGGTGTCACTCATCGTTTATCCAATCATTTTTCGTTGTCTCTTTTGTTTGAGCTATCAATATCGCTCAAGCGGTTGCTCCTACTGCTTAAAGGTTTGATATTTTGTCTTGAGGAGGTGTGTTTTAAAAGCCTGGTCTTTTTATTTTTACACGTTTTTATTGCGTGAGGAATTTATATAATAAACTCTAAGGGGAAAAATCTATGAACTTAAAAAGAAAAATATTCAAAGGGAGCAGTTCTTTTGCCTCTGCAATTATTGCTTTTGGGATGTTAGTGCAACCAGTTTCAGCTAAAACACCGGCCGATACCCTCGTGATGGCTTGGGATCTTGATGCAATTAGTAATTTTGATCCTGCGCAGCTCAATGACCGGTATGGCGCTGAAATTGTTGTCAATGTTTGTGACAATTTGGTCGATTCTGCTAAAAATGATGGAAGTAAAATTGTTCCTTCTTTAGCAAAGAGTTGGGATGTTGCAAGTGATGACCAGAGTACAGTGATTACTTTTCATCTGCGCGATGATTTGAAGTTTAATGATGGTCGACCTGCTGGTGCTCGTGATCTTGTTTGGGGGATGAGGCGAGTTGTGAAATTGAAGCTGTCTAATGCAGCAACTTTTAATGAATATGGTATCACCGAACAAAATGTTGATGAGGCTTTTCAAGCACCTGATGAGAAAACGGTAGTGATGAAATTTGATAAACCTTATCCAGCAGAGCTTATTCTGAGCAATATTTCCACTAATCGTACTGTTGCTTTGCTTGATCGTGAGACACTGATGAAACACGAACAAGATGGTGATATGGGTAATCGCTATTTAGCAAGTCATGCTGCTTGTGTTGGTCCTTATCAGTTAGAAAGTTGGCGTCCTGGAGAAGGAATTTTATTGCGGGCAAGTTCCCATTATTGGGGAGAGGCACCCAAATTAAAGAAAATCTTAATTCGTCATATTGCAGAGCCTGGAACACAACGTTTATTGTTGGAAAAACACGATATTGATGTGGCTCGTAATTTGACACCAGAAGATATAGCTGATCTTCAAGCAACAACAGATATTAAGGTTAAAAAAATATTGGCTCCATCTCTGATTGTATGGGGATTCAATGTGACAAATCCTATTTTTGCCAATGAAAAGGTACGTTTAGCGATGCGCTATCTTATCGATTATGATACTTTGGGAAAAACTCTTCTTAAAGATGTTGGTATTCCACGGGCAAGCTTTATTCCTCTTGGTAATTTTGGAGCTTTGGATGAAAAAGAAGGGCAACCCTTTAAACTTGATCTTCAAAAAGCCAAGCAGCTTTTAACGGAAGCAGGGTATCCAAATGGTTTTGAAGCTAATATTTTTGCTGGAAAATCTCCTTATCCTTTTGCTTTGCCTATTGCTCAGTCTATTCAGGACAATGCAAAAAAGGTCGGTGTGCACTTTAAGATTGAACATTTTATTGGAACGCAGTTGTTTTCAAAACTTTATGCACGCAGCTTTGATACCATTTTTATAGGATGGAATAACTCTTCTTCCGATCCTCATACAATGGCTGCACGTTTTATTTTAAACCCTGATAATCGGTTTGAAGCTAAAAACACAGGCTATCCTAGTTGGTGCCATGGCTATTTGGATGAAGATATGAATAAGAAGGTGAAAGATGCTCTTTTTCAAAAAGATCCACAGAAGCGGGCACAAATGTATGCTGATTTGCAGCGTGACTTCATGAAAAAAGGTCCCTATGCTTTTATCTATCAGACATATAACATTGTCGCTATGACACCTGATGTAAAAAAATGGGTGTGGAATGGTGCACCACGTATTTTTTATGCTTCCGTTGAAAAATAAGCTTGTTTTCAATGTGATAACTTATAAAAATACGATCATGATATCTTCGACGTTTTGCGTGTGATTTAAAAGCTTTGCAAAACGTTGGAGTTTATTGCTAACAAATCGATCTGTTGTATAGGGAAAACTTTCTCAAGATATAGCTCTTTTAGAAAGATATTTTTTCTCATTAAATTTTTATGGATGTTGAGATTGAATATTTTTACTGTCGTTGATAAAATTTTGGATAAAATAATCAGTATATTTAAAACCTTGATGATTTTAGTCATCAGTTTGAGACTAAGGATAGAGGTTGTTTTCTCATTGCTACCATGGATATGGGGTGAAGCAATAAGTTAAAAATTAAAGATGCGTTGTTTTGAAAAGATCCACAAAATAGGCGTAAAGAATTGAAAAATGGTAGGTTTGTTTGGTGAAAAGACAACTGCAACGAATGTTGCGGAATTTACTGTTTCTGAAATAGCAGGCGCTTTAAAGCGTGTTGTTGAGGAAAAGTTTGGGTATATACGGGTGCGTGGGGAGATCTCGGGTTACCGCGGTGCTCATGCTTCGGGACATGCTTATTTTTCCTTAAAAGATGATAAAGCGCGGTTGGAAGCTGTTATTTGGCGTGGGTTTATGGAAAAGCTCAAATTTCCGCCTGAAGAAGGGATGGAGGTTATTGCTGTCGGCAAGCTTACGACTTATCCAGGGTCATCGAAATATCAAATTGTCATTGAGTCTCTTGAACCAACAGGGGTTGGTGCTTTGATGACTCTTCTTGAAAATCGTAAGAAAAAATTTGCAGAAGAAGGTTTATTTGATGAAGCAAAGAAAAAGCCTTTGCCTTATATGCCTCGGATTATAGGTGTTGTAACATCACCAACGGGGGCTGTTATTCGTGATATTATTCATCGTATATCTGATCGTTTTCCGTTGCATATTTTAGTTTGGCCTGTCCGTGTTCAGGGGGAAACAAGTGGGAGTGAAGTGGCTGCTGCTGTTGAAGGTTTTAATGCACTTTCTTTAGGGGGACCAGTTCCAAAACCTGATCTGCTTATTGTTGCACGGGGAGGGGGAAGTTTAGAAGATTTATGGGGGTTTAATGACGAAGTTGTTGTTCGTGCTGTTTATGCTTCTGATCTTCCCGTTATTTCTGCTGTTGGGCATGAAACAGACTGGACTTTGATTGATTATGTCGCTGATTGGCGCGCTCCAACCCCTACAGGAGCTGCAGAAAAGGCTGTCCCTGTTAAGCTTGATCTTGAAGTGAGTGTTGCGTCACTTGGGGCACGTTTACGTAAAGGACTTGCGCGTTCTTTTGATTTTCATCAACAAAAGCTGCGTGCAGCTAAGCGAGGTCTTCCTACTGTCGACCAACTTTTTGCTCTACCGCGGCGTGGTTTTGATGAAATTTCAAGTCGGTTACAGCGTGCTCTTTGTGCGAGCTACGATAAAAAACGTTTTTCTTTTCAAGCACTTCATCTCCGTCTTTCGCCTCGTTTATTAAAGAGTGAAAAAGCACATCACCACACAAAAGAATATACGGCACGCCTTCATCGTGCTTTTATGCGTAGTGTAGAAAAACAACACGCGGCGTTAGAGTTGGCATGTAGGCTTTTAAAAAGCACTTCTTATCAGAATATTTTAGAGCGTGGTTTTGTTTTGGCTTTGGGGCAAGATCATAAACCTATTAAACGGTTGGCACAGTTTCCTGAAAGTGGACAAATAAATTTACGCTTTTTTGATGGAGATATCTGTGTTGCGACACAAGAGTCTGTTTCCCCGATACGTTCAAAACACAAGAAGATAAAATCGCCAAGTGATGATCAAGGAACGCTCTTCTAATATGGTAAATATGGTACTTGATGAAGGACTTCTTAAGGGAAGGGATGGAAAAGTTCGTTGCGCATGGGCAGGAACGGATCCACTTTATTGTTCTTATCATGATAACGAATGGGGAAAACCTATTTTTGAGGATATCCCTCTATTTGAAAAAATTTGTCTTGAAGGTTTCCAAGCGGGACTTTCTTGGTTTACGATTTTAAAAAAACGCTCTTCTTTTCGAGAAGCATTTGATCACTTTGATTTTGAAAAAATCAGTCATTATAATGCGCTAAAGGTGCAAACGTTGATGCAGAATAAAGGCATTGTTCGTCATCAGGGAAAAATTCGATCAGTGCTTAATAATGCCTTGAGAGCACAGGAAATTATAACCGAGTGGGGAAGCTTATCTCACTATTTCTGGTCTTTTCAGCCCCCACAATCGGAGCGTTATGAAAAGATAGATTTTCAAACATTGTTGGAAAATCCTATCACTCCAGCTTCTCTTCGACTTTCTCAAGATTTAAAGAAGCGTGGCTGGACGTTTGTTGGTCCCACGATTTGTTATGCTTTTATGCAGTCTGTAGGGATTGTCAATGATCATCTTGAAGGGTGTTTTTGTCGATAAATTAAGTTTCTGTCATAAGAGCAGTGATCGACTCGGATAATCATCGAATTGTTTCATCAATATGCAGATGGTACAACTAACCTGTATAAGATAATCGAAGCATACAAATGATACAATAGTGATGATTTTTTTATTATTGTTGGTCATTAAAACAACAAAGATATACTTTTGAGAATGAAAAAACAAATGCAAAAAAGAGTAATATCTTAACTATTTTGATCTGGAGTTAGATAAGGGTGATATTTTATATATAAAGGAGGATACCATTGGGTTTCTAATTCATGTGCTTTCTTTAAAAAACATTTCGCTCCTTAAACTCATTTTGCGGCGGTATTGGTGAATGCTATAACAGTGAAGTTATTGAGCATCACTATCTTACGCTTATGAAGGAATGAGCCGGTATCATCATACACACTTTGCCAACTCTAAAATATTGCGATAACGTTTGGTATTTGAAATGGCTTAGAAAAGGTATTTTATTTTCCGTTAATGACATAGGCGTTATGATAAGTAATGAATATTTTATTCATGTTTATTGATGAATGCAAAATGGTTTTTAGATGGGGGATGGTGTTGCATTGTTATATTTTGCTTGGGTTGATCGTTAGTTTATTCGTGTAGTGCCCATTGTTCAGGACCTTCCTTAAAAGTTCCCTAGGTCATACAAAATAAAATACTGCGATGAAAAATTGACGTTAAATAACTCAAGTTGCTTGTGTTAGGGGTTATTATCTGATAGCGTTCCTTCATTAGAGAGGAGTTTTGCTGCGTGTGAGCTCCAGTTTTGGGGAGGGTGCTTAAGCTCAGGTAGGCTGGTATTTAAGACATTTCTCATTGAATCTCTGTATGTTGCTGTTGGAACTAAGTGTTTTAATACAGCAGGTTGTTTGCTATTCTATTTTTATAGTGGCAAAGCAATGATGCAAATTAAAGTTTAGAAGGATTTATATTCGTTATGTCTTTGGGGAAAATTGTATTATGAAATTTTGTTTTGATAATTAATTAGAGGGTGATAGAGCTTATTATCGCGTGCAAAGAGATATTACGAAAAGAATGTGATATTGGTTGGTAAAACATATATTCTATGTTCACTATAGTTTGATTAAGACTGTTAATCTGTAAATTTATTAAAGTTAATGAAATTTTAAAGTATATTACTTTGTATAAGTAATGAAAATGAAAATGTATTTGTTTAATCTTTATAATTATAAATATTGCCCTTTATGATTATAAGTTTGCATGTCATTTCAGTGTCATTCATTGATAAAAAATAAAGGGGAAATTTTATGAACTTGAAGACAAAAATATTGAAAAGGAGCAGTTCTCTTGTGTCTGCTCTTATGGCAGTGGGAATGGTTGCACAACAAGTTGCAGCAAAAACGCCAGCGAATACCCTTGTGATGGCTTGGAATCTCGATGCGGTTAGTACGTTTGATCCTGCTCAAAGTAATGATGTTTATGCAAGTGAAATTATTGAAAACGTTTGTGATAATTTGGTCAGTACTGCGACAGATGATCCAACGAAAATAGTTCCGGCATTAGCAACACATTGGGATGTTTCAGGGGATGATCACAGTACGGTAATCACCTTTCATTTGCGTGATGGTTTGAAGTTTAATGATGGGAGAGCAGCGAACGCTAATGATCTTGTTTGGGGGATGAAGCGGGTTATCAAATTAAAAATGGCCGATGCGGCAACTTTTAATGAATATGGTATTACAGAGAAAAATATTGATGATGCTTTGCAAGCGCCTGATGAAAAAACAGTGGTGATGAAATTTGATAAGCCTTATCCAGCAGAACTTATTCTTAATAATGTTGTTGCAAATCACGTAACGGCTTTGCTGGATCGTGAGACCATTATGAAGCATGAAAAAGATGGCGATTTGGGCAATCAATATTTAAAAACACATGCCGCTTGTGTTGGTCCTTATCAGTTAAAAAGTTGGCGTCCTGGAGAAGCTCTTTTGTTGCGGGCAAGTTCCCATTATTGGGGAAAAGCACCAAAATTAAAGCAGATACTCATTCGTCATGTTGCAGAGCCTGGAACACAACGTTTATTGTTGCAAAAACATGATATTGATGTTGCTCGTAATTTGACCCCTGAAGATCTTGCAGATCTACAAAAAACAACAGATGTTAAAGTGGAAAAGGTATTGGTTCCAAGCATGATGTATTGGGGGTTTAATACGACAAATCCCATTTTTGCTAAGGAAAAAGTACGCTTGGCGATGCGCTATCTCATAGACTATGAAGGTTTTGGCAAAAAGCTTCTCAAGGGCGTTGGTATTCCACGGGCAAGTTTTATTCCTCTTGGTAACTTTGGGGCTTTGGATGAAAAAGAAGGGCAACCCTTTAAGCTTGATATTCAAAAAGCCAAGAAACTTTTAGCAGAGGCTGGTTATCCGAACGGATTTGAGGCCAATTTCCTCGTTTCAAATTCTCCTTATACTTTAGCTCTTGCTCAGTCACTCCAAGATAGTGCAGCACAGGCGGGTGTGCGTCTTAAAATTGAACGTGTGGCAGGGACACAGTTGTTTTCAAAGGTGGATGCCCGAGCTTTTGATACGACTTTTATCGGGTGGAATAGTGGGTCTACGGATCCTCATACAATGGCTTCACGTCTTGTTTATAATCCAGATAATCGGTTTGAGGCAAAAAATACAGCCTACCCTAGTTGGCAGCATGGGTATTTTGATGCAGAGATGAATCAAAAAGTTGAAGAGGCTTTATTTCAAAAAGATCCACAAAAACGGGCACAACTCTATGCCGATTTACAACGTGAATTGATGCAAAAAGGCCCTTATGCATTTATTTTTCAGAAATATAATGTTATCGCGATGACACCTGATGTCAAAAAATGGGTTTGGAGTAGTGCACCGCGTGTTTTTTATAGTGAAATTGAAAAATGAGCGTGTCTTTTCGTGTCATCAAAGATAAAAGAGCTTGATCATAATTGTATGATGAAAATATTTTTCCATATAGAAGCCCTTCAGCCTTTTAAAGAGGGTGGAATTGTGAGGGATTGTGTCGTATGAGATTGAGGTCACTCATAGGGAGGGATGGATATGGGAAGTTATAGTGGGGGGGCTTTGTTTATGTTACAGATTCTCTTCATCTCGAATATAGACTGCTATATGAGAGAATTATTTTATAGATACTTAGTTTGGTTAAATAAAATCGATGTTTGATACCATGCTGTTTAAAAGATGAAAAACTAAGATCACAACCACTTTGTATGAAAAGGTATAAGAATACAACAGGAAGAGATAAAATGGAGAAAAAAGAATGTTGAAAAGAATCTGTATTGTATTAAGCACGATAGGGTTTTTAAATGGGGCTATAGGATCAGCATTTAGTACTTCATCTAAAGATATATTGGTGATGGCATGGAATATTGATTCAATTAGTAGTTTTGATCCAGCGCAAACCGTTGAGGTTGTGACAAGTGAATTATTGACGAATATTTGCAGCGCGCTCGTGCAATATGATGAGCATGATCCTACAAAAATTCGTCCTGCTATGGCAAAATCTTGGGATGTTTTGGATAATGGCAAAAGAATAGTTTTTCATCTTCGTGATGATTTAAAGTTTGATGATGGAAGAAAAGCAACGGCACAAGATCTCGTATGGTCGATGCGCCGGATTATTAAATTGGGATTAGGGTATTCTCAGTTTTTGAAGGACTATGGCTTTACTAAAGACAATATGGAAACGCATATTCAAGCCCTTGATGATAAAACTTTGCAGCTAAAGGTAGATAAACCCTATCCTATTCAGCTTATATTGACAGCTATTGCACAATCCTATGCTTCTGCTTTGCTTGATCGGAAAACAGTTGAAGCAGAAAGTATTAATGGTGACATGGGCAATAAATACTTGGCTACCCATACCGCCTGTGTTGGACCTTATAAATTGGTACGCTGGTCTCCTGGAGAAAAAGTTGTATTGGAAGCAACACAACATTATTGGGGAGATGCGCCCAAATTGAAGCAAATTGTTGTACAGCATGTTGCGGATTCAACAAGCCAAAGACTTCTTTTGGAAAAAGGGGATGTGGATATAGCGCGTGATCTTTCTTCGGAGGATGTTTTAGATATTGAAAAGCAGGGGGGAGCAGTCAAAATTAGCCGTGTTCTGCGACCTCAAATTATTTATTTGTCGCTGAATAATAAAAATACAATTTTTGCTAACGAAAAGGTGCGTTTGGCACTTCGTTACTTGGTTGATTATGAGGGTCTTGGAAAGACTGTTTTAAAGGGTATTGGTATTCCACGTGCGAGCTATATGGCTTTAGGAATTCCTGGCGCTTTGGATGAAAAAGAAGGATTGCCTTTTAAGTTAGATTTGGAAAAAGCAAAACAGTTAATTACTGAAGCTGGTTATCCTAACGGTTTTAAAGCTAATCTTTTAGTGGGTAGCCTTAGTTATATGTCGTCTGTTGCTCAGTCTATTCAAGCGAATGCACACAAAATTGGCGTTGAGCTAACACTTGAAAAAATGGCACAAAATCAATTGTTAAATCGTGTGCGTGGTGGAAATTATGATAGCGCTATTATGGGGTGGGGAAGTTCTGATCCAGATGGGCATCCTGCTTCGTTAAATCATGTTTTTAATCCTGATCCAACATTTACAAAAAAGCATAATATGTATTTAGCTTGGCGTGCTGGATATTATGATGAAAATATCAATAAAATGGTGATGGATGCTTTGTTTGAAAAAGATCAAAATAAGCGTCTTTTGCAATATCGTGCTTTACAGAATTATGTATTTGAACATGGCCCTATGGTTTATTTGTTTCAGACATATTATACTGTTGGGATGGGGCCTGATGTTAAAAAATGGGCTTGGAATAGTTTTAGGCTTTACTACAACGATTCAGAAAAATAAAAAGAAGCATGTTATGGAGTTCTTCTCCATAACATGCTTAATAAGAAATTGTTTCATTCTATAAAAAGGTGTTCGCTTTATATTTTATCGCTACAGAGGGGATTTTTATAATGGTTTTGCCACTTTCAGAGACTGAAAGAGCTGTATCAGAAAAGCAGAAAAAATTATTTTTATGGGACTTTTTGTTCAAGGGATTAAAACTTCTTATTTCAGTTTTTATCACATTGCTTGGATTGGTGACGATTACTTTTTTTCTTGGTCATCTTCTTCCTCTCGATCCTGTTCTATCTATTCTTGGTGATAATATCAGTCAGGAAGCTTATGATGCCATGTATTATAAGTTGGGTCTTGATAAGCCGTTGATTGTTCAATATTGGAAGTATCTTCATAATGTATTTTTATTTGACTTTGGAGATGCTTTAACGTCTGGGCGTCCTGTCTTAGAGGATATTATGCGTGTATTTCCTGCAACATTAGAGCTTGCAACTGTTGCTATTGTTATTGGTACAACTCTTGGAATCCCCTTTGGGGTTTTTGCAGCAATGTATCGCGATTCATTTATTGATTATGTTGTCCGTGTTTTTACACTTTTGAGTTATTCTACGCCGACATTTTGGCTTGGGCTCATGGCGTTATTAATATTTTATGCTAAGCTTAGCTGGGTTGGTGGTCCAGGACGACTTGATTTTCTTTATGAATATTCTTTTGAACCCAAAACAGGATTTTTTCTTTGGGATACTGCTATCCAAGGACAATGGGAGGCTTTTGGGAATGTCTTTAGTCATATTATTACGCCTGCTTTGATCTTGGCTTTCGGGGCTATGGCTTATATTAGTCGTATGACTCGTGGGTTTATGATTGAGCAACTTAATCAGGAATATATCATTACGGCACGTGTAAAGGGATTATCGTGGGCGCGAACGGTTTGGGGGCATGCCTTTCGGAATGCTGCTGTTCAAGTTATTACCGTTGTTGCACTTTCTTATGCTTTTTTATTAGAAGGGGCTGTTTTGACGGAGACAGTTTTTGCTTGGCCTGGTTTTGGACATTATTTGACAAATGCTCTTCTCGCTGGAGATATGAATGCAGTTGTAGGATGTACTTTACTTGTAGGATTTATCTTTGTTGCTATTAATTTATTTTCTGATTTGCTTTACCGCATTTTTGATCCAAGGACACGTTGAATATGACAGTCAGTAATCATCATAAATCGCCATCATCATCTTCTTTGAGCTCTTGGTTAAACGATCCTGTTCCACGGTCCATAATTCAAGCAAATATACAAAGAATTTATCACGCACTGGTTAAATTTTTTCATAACTTTTCGGCTGTATTTGGTCTGCTTATTATTTGTATTATTATCGTATGTGCGCTTTTTGCTCCTTGGATTGCGACGCACGATTTTCTGAGCAACGATCTGGGGCATCGGTTGCAGCCCCCCTCTATGGCCCATTATTTTGGAACAGATGAATTAGGACGTGATATTTTTAGTCGCCTGGTTTTTGGTTCTCGTATTACTCTTTATGTTGTCTTTCTTACAACCATTATTGTCGGGCCAATAGGGCTTATTGTTGGTACTGTCTCTGGTTATATGGGAGGATGGGTTGATACTGTGCTCATGCGCATTGTTGATATTTTTCTTGCTTTTCCAGGTTTGATTTTAGCTCTCGCCTTTTCAGCGGCATTGGGACCAGGGATAGAAAATGCTTCTATTGCAATTTCAATTGCAGCATGGCCACCAATTGCACGTTTAGCGCGCGCAGAGACTTTGACAATACGTTCTTCTGATTATGTTTCTGTGGTTCGTCTTCAGGGTGCTTCTGCGTTGCGGATTATTTTGTTTCATGTTGCGCCCATGTGTATTCCTTCAGTGATTGTACGATTAACTTTAGATATGTCTGGAATTATTTTAACAGCTGCTGGCCTTGGGTTTTTAGGGTTGGGAGCACAACTTCCAAGTCCTGAATGGGGGGCGATGCTTTCTTCTGGACGGGAATTTATGATGACAAATTGGTGGTTAGCTGCAATACCAGGCTGCGCAATATTATTTGCAAGCCTTGCTTTCAATTTGTTGGGTGATGGTCTTCGTGATGTATTGGATCCACGCAATGGGTAATAAATTATTAGAAGTAGAAGATTTACGTATTTCTTTTCCTACAACGCGCGGCATGGCAGAAGTTGTGCGCGGTGTTAGCTTTTCTGTCGGAAAAGAAAAAATTGGTATTGTTGGTGAATCTGGGTCTGGAAAATCGATGACTGGACGGGCAATACTAAAGCTTAGTCCAAAATCAGCCATTGTTAAAGCTAAAAAAATGCGCTTTGAGGATGTCGATTTATTGACGGCAAGTGAACCTCAGATGCGAAAAATCCGCGGTAAGCGTATTTCAATGATTTTACAGGACCCTAAATATTCGCTTAATCCACTCATCCGGATTGGGGAACAGATTATGGAGGCTTACCGTATTCATTACCGTGTTTCAAAAGCTGAAGCACGGGGGCGGACCATATCTATGTTAGAATCTGTTCATATTCGTGATCCTGAACATGTGATGCGCCTCTTTCCTCATGAAATATCTGGGGGGATGGGGCAACGTGTGATGATTGCAATGATGCTCATTCCAAAACCTGATTTAATTATTGCTGACGAGCCAACATCTGCGCTTGATATTACGGTCAGACGACAAGTTTTATCTGTATTAGATGAACTTGTGACAAAGTCTGGAACGGGGCTTATTTTCATTAGTCATGATTTGAATATGATTGCTGATTTTTGTGATCGTATTTTGGTGATGTATGCGGGACGTGTTCTAGAAGAGTTGCCTGCTTCTGATTTGTCTCACGCTTGTCATCCTTATACAAAGGCTTTGCTCGCCAGTTTGCCACGGCTCGATAATCCTGTTGATGTTTTGGCTGTTCCTGAGCGTGATCCTGATTGGTTGTATAATCCTACGATTGTTAATGGTGTTGAGGAGGTTCCTCATGACAAATTGTGAGAACATTATTGATGTTTCTAATTTATCTGTAACGTTTGGGCACAGACACAAGGCTGTAACCGTTGTTAAAAATGTTAATTTTCACATTAAGCGTGGTGAAGCTTATGGTTTAATTGGTGAGTCCGGATGTGGAAAATCAACTATTTTGAATACATTGGTGGGGCTTATTCCAGAATATAGTGGAAAGTTTCTTTTTGATGGAGAAGAGGTCGCAAAAAAAAGGGATAAGAGTTTTCTGCGTCGTATTCAAATGGTTTTTCAAGATCCTTATGCATCTCTTCATCCAAGAAAAATGGTTCATACGGTTCTCTCTGAATCGCTCAAAATCCATGGCATGGATAATCAAAGAGAAAGGGTGGAGGATGCTTTAGATTCTGTTGGCTTAAATTCTTCATTTCTTTATCGTTATCCCCATGAATTATCTGGAGGGCAGCGTCAACGTATTGCGCTTGCTCGTGCTTTAATTATCGAGCCAGAGGTTTTGTTGCTTGATGAGCCAACATCTGCATTGGATGTATCGGTACAGGCTGAAATTTTAAACTTATTGAAATCGTTACGTGCGAGAAAAAAGCTTACTTATTTGATGGTATCCCATGATCTTGCTGTTGTTGCACATATTTGTGAGCGGGTTGGTATTATGCATAAAGGGATTATTCTTGAAGAACTTAGCAATGATGAATTGCGTAATTTACATGCACAACATGATTATACAAAAGCATTTTTTGAAGCCAGTATTGAGCCTATCGTTCATAGAGAACAAAGAGCGTGATATCGTTTTTTTGCTTTGAAGTTTTTGGAGATGTTTGGCGGCTTTGTTGAAAGGCAAGGGAGGATAATAGGATTTTTTTTGGGTTATGAATTTGCTGGATAGTGCTTGAGCTATAATATTTAAAATCCTATTAGAACTCTAGTTTTGAAACATATAAGTGATTTAACATAAATTCTTTGTTTGATAGTGTTGTCCTGTTTTTTGCTTATCATTTTATGTTTAGTCGTTTTATTTTAAGATTTTAAGCATTAAATGTGTGAGAAATAACAGAAGAGAATAATAGTTGTGTGTTCCGGAAAATCTTCTTATTATTTTATAATATCATCTTATTTTTTAGTTATGTTCTTTTTACAGTTTTAGGCATTACGCATGGAAAATGCTAAGCTTTATTCTTTATAAAAGAGAAGTTTTTGTAAAAAATTTCCAATGATCAATGACAGTCTTCAAATATTTTGCTGTTTTCTATTTTAAAAACCGTTAAAAAAATAAATCGTCATAAACTAAAAAAGGCAGCATATTGTGCTGCCTTTTTTGTTACATTGAATAGAATGACTATTTTACAGTTTTTCTTCAAAACTGATAGCGTATTCCGCCTGAGAAGCTTGCTCCCGATATACCGGTTTTTTGCAGCTTTTGTTGATAACTCACATCAGCATGAAGGGAGAGGTTCGTGGATAATTGTGCATTAATACCAAGTCCACCTTCAATCGCAGCTCCCATAGCATCAAGTTTATAATCCTTATCAATATGGAGCGCTTGATCATCCCCAAAGGTTTTGAT
>NZ_LR607323.1:0-867 GCF_902162175.1 Bartonella saheliensis | reverse complement strand
GCACCAAAACATGTTGCACAAATCAAAAGATTAACAAAAGAAGGCGCTTACAATAATGTTGTTTTCCACCGTGTTATTCCAGGTTTTATGGCACAGACTGGTGATGTAAAGTTTGGCAAAAAGGGGAGTGCAGATTTTGATCCAACGCGCGTTGGTATGGGAGGCTCTCATTATCCTAATATACCAGCAGAATTTTCAGAACAGCCCTTTAAGCGTGGCACTGTTGGTATGGCTCGTTCACAAGATCCAAATTCCGCTAATTCTCAATTTTTTATTTGTTTTGCAGATGCTGCTTTTTTAAATGGTCAATATACTGTTATTGGAGAAGTTATAGAGGGAATGGATATTGTTGATAAAATTAAAAAAGGCACCACAAGTAATAATGGATCTGTAACAAATCCTGATGTTATTCATGCTGCTACTTTGCAAGCTGATAGATGAAATAAAGGAGTCTAGCCATATGGCCGAAATGAAAGATTTAGAAAATACCTTAATTCTTGAAACAACCAAGGGGGAAGTTGTTATTGAACTTTTGGCTGATTTAGCACCTGGTCACGTTGCACGTATTAAAGAGCTTGTGCGTGAGGGGGCTTATGATAATGTCATTTTTCACCGTGTTATTGATGGTTTTATGGCACAAACTGGTGATGTAGAATTTGGCAAAAAGGATGGTGAAAAATTTAATTTATCACGTGCGGGTATGGGTGGTTCAGAGAAGCCTGATTTGACAGCGGAGTTTTCAAATCTTTCTCATAAGCGTGGCACAGTTTCTATGGCACGTAGTCAGAATCCGAATTCTGCTAATTCACAGTTTTTTATTTGTTTTGCTGATGCTCCTTGGCTTGATCGTCAATATTCCATATGGGG